>JBDNCR010000210.1:0-4285 GCA_046719555.1 Verrucomicrobiia bacterium
GCACTGAGCCGATCGTTGTTTACCCGTTTGATTCCGGAGGGGCGTGCGGGGGGATGGTTCGGCTTTTACAATTTGCTGGGCCGCTTTGCGGCGATTTTGGGACCGATGTTGATGGCGCTGGTCTCGCGGGCGTCCGGGGAGCCCCGTTTGGGGATTTTGGCGGTATCGGGATTGTTTTTGATCGGTGGAGCGATTTTATTGGCGGTGCGGGTGGAACGCGGGGCTCAGGAGCCGGAGGTGAGTTGAGGAGGCCGGGGGAGGAGGGATGGCGGTTCGTGCTTGCGGCGGATTGGGGGGACGCTAGCTTCCTCGTCTTCCATGAATATCGTGATTGAAGACATTGCACCGTGCCGTAAGCGTTTGAAGATTGAGGTTCCGGCGAACCGGGTGGCGGCTGAGCGGCTGGAGATTGCCAAGGAGTTTCAGAAGTGGGCGAAGGTTCAGGGTTTCCGTCCCGGCAAGGCACCGTTGCCGCTGGTGGAGAAGAAGTATGGAAAGGAGATTGATGAGGAGTTAAAGCGTGCGCTGGTGCCCAAGGCGTATCGGGAGGCGGTGAAGGAGAAGCGGTTGCGGGTGGTTTCGGTCGAGGGGATGGAGGATTTGCATGTGGAGCCAGGGATCAGCATGAGCTTCTCTGCTCTGGTGGATTTGGAGCCGGAATTTGTTTTGCCGAATTATAAGGGCTTGGTGGTGCCCAAGGTGGAGACCGGGGTGGAGTCGGCAGAGGTGGATCGGGTGTTGGAGAATGTTCGGGAACAGCGGGCCAGTTATCGGGCGGTGGAGGGTCGGCCAGTGGCCCTGGGCGATTTTGTGGTGGACTTATGAGGCGACGGTGGGAGGGAAGCCGATGAAGGAAGTTTATCCGGAGGCGGGGCAGTTGGCGGAGAATAAGAGCACGTGGTTGTTGGTGAGGGAGGATGCTTTTTTGCCGGGGGTGGCGGCAGGTTTGGTGGGTGCGGAGGTCGGGGAGACCCGGGTGGTGACGGTGCAGTTCCCAGAGGATTTTGGGGAGGAGAAGTTGCGCGGAGTGGAGGCGAGCTACAAGTTTCTGGTGGAGGGGATTCAGGAGAAGATGTTGCCGGAATGGTCGGATGCGCTGGCGCAGGAGGTGGCGGGCTGTTCTGCGGAGGAGTTCCGGAAACGGGTGGAGATGAATCTGGCGCGGGAAAAAGAGGCGCGGGCGAAAGGGGAGAAGTTGGCGGCGATTGGGCGGCAGTTGGCCTCGGCGGTGACGTTTGATTTGCCGACGTCGACGGTGAATGAGGAGGTGGAGCGGGTGGTTTATGATATTGTCCGGGAGAATCAGATGCGGGGGATTCCGGATGAGATGCTGGAGGAGAAGAAGGAGGAGATTTTTAACGCGGCGCAGGTTTCAGCGAAGGACAAGGTGAAGATCCGCTTCATTTTGGGCAAGATTGCGGAGGCGGAAAAGATCGGTGTGTCCCAGGAGGAGTTTGCGGAGGAGCTGACGCGGATGGCGGTGCGTGCGAATTTGACGCCAAAGAAGTTGCTGGAACGCTTGCGCGAGAACCAGGCCGTGGATTTGGTGGTGGACGATCTCCGGAACCGGAAGGTGATGGAGTTTTTGTTGAGCCACGCGGTGGAGGGTTGATTTTCGGCTTTTCCCGAGGGGTGGCGCCGTTACGGTAGCGGCATGACCCGGAGTCGGGAGAGAACGATGCCGCAAGCGCTGCTGGCTGTCTGGCTGGCCGGGGTGATGGGGGCGTGGGCGGAGGGTTGGGGAGGGCGGCTGGGGTATACGGTGTTTGCCGGGGATAATTTGACGAGGCTGGAGCGTGGGGAGGTGGTGGGGAAGCGGGCGACGCTGGACCGGATGCCGAACTCGATGGCGGTGCAGACCTGTTTTTTGGCACCGCTCCCTTTGGACCGGACGGCGTTGGCCTTGATGAATTGGGATCCGTCGAAGTTTCCGGAGTTAGGGGTGAGGCAGCATGAGGCGGCCAGTGTGCCGACACGGTTGGAGGATTTTGAGAGGCTGCGTTTGCGTCCGGATTTCGGTCCGGATCGGGTGATGTTGGAGAGGTCGGCGGCACTGGCCGGAGGGTCGCTCGCGCAGATTGTGAGTCAGGGGGAGCTGGCGCTGTTTGATAGCTATCGATCTGAACCCGCGATGGCGTGGCGCCGTTTGTTGTGGGGGCGGATCGCGAAGTATCAGAAGAGTGGGTTGAAGGAGATGCCAAGTTATGATGGGGTGCGTCCGCCGTTTCGGGTGCAGGCGGGCTGGCAACAGTTGGTGTCCCTGACGCCGGAGGTGACGCGGCGCTTTATTGATTTGTTGCAGGTGTCGTTGAACGATCCACAGAGGAAGGTGGAGCAGGGCAAGCAGAAGTTTTATTGGGAGGTGTTGACGATTCAGGGCGAGACGGCGTTTTTGGCGGGGGCGATTAACCAGGAGGCGGGCGGAGAATCGGTGCGGACGGCGGATTTGCAGTTTTACGTGACTGGGCCGTTTGCCTCGGCGCTGATTTTGCATGAGATGTGGCCGGTAACGTGGCAGGGGAACCCGGCGACGTTGGTGTGGCGCGGGGATTATGTGATTTTACCGACGGCGGTGACGGGGCAGGGGATTGAGCGGATGGCTTCGGAGAATCTTTTGCTGCAGGAGGTGCGGCGGGCGGTGGATGCTTTTTTGAAGTCGTGCCGTTGACGGTGGCTAGGGGAGGGGCTGGCTTGATGTGGGAGACGGAGGGGGGTGGGGAAGGGCCCAGGGAGGGTGCGTTGTGGTTTAACGGACGGAGCCGTCGGCAAAGAGGCGGTTGGCGCGCCCTTGGTGGACGGGGGTGTAGTCCATGATGAGGCGCAGACGGTTAGGCGAAGGGATCATGACGCCACGGCGAAAGTAGATTTGGGGACTGGCGGCGGGTTCACCATCGACGAAGGGACGCCATTCGTAGCTGGTGCCTTTGCGGGAGAAGAAGTCTTGGGCTCCGGCATCGGCCGGGCAGCGGAGGGTGCGCTCTCCGACGCCGTAGGGGGCCAGGGTTTCGGCGAGGCTGAGGGCGTTTTCCTCGGGCAGGTAGATGGGGTTCTCGGGATCCGGCTCGATGTTGGGGTAGAATCCTCCGTTGTCGTCGACGGCTTGTTGGATGCCGAGCCAGATGGAACGGAGGTTGTTTTTGCAGACGATGGTGTCAACGCGGGCCCGGACTTTACCCATGGAGGGGACGACGAGGCTGATGAGAAGGCTGAGGATGATGAGGACGGCGAGGAGTTCGAGGAGGGTGAAGCCGACGCGCTGGGGGGAGGGGCGGAGGGGGTTCATGGCTGGGCCTGAGCCATTTGCCGTTTGCGGTCGACGTAGCGTTGATAGCGCTGGAGGCGTTGTTCGGGGGATCGGCGGGCGTCGCGGGCAGCTTCGCGTTGTTCCATCCGTTCTTGGATGGCGGGATTGTCCATGAGGGCGGTCATCCGCTCACGACGCTCTTCCGGGGGAAGGGAACGGATTTCTTCAAAGAGGGTGCGGAAGGTTTCGATTTCGTTTCGCACGGCGGTGCGGCGATCCGCAGGAAGTGCGGCGAGGTCGGTTTCGAGTTTGAGTTGACGCCAGGCTTCGATTTGTTCAGGAGCGGCGAGAGGTTGGTTGCCGGACCGATTGCGGGTGGTTTCTCCCGGCGCGCTGCTGCGGGAGCGGTCTGCAGTGGTGGCGGCTTGGGGACCGCCGGTCCAGGAGGGACGGGCGGCGAGGATGATGAATTCCTCGACGACGCCACCGGCTTCTCGAGCGAGGGCTTGGGCGACCTGGCGAACGGAGCCGGTTTTGGGGAGGCGGGAGAGGGTGGGGTTCCAGGGGCCAGGGGCCCAGAAGGAGGCCTCGGTGAGGAAGCGTCCCTGGTCAAGAAGGCGATGGAGTTCGCGGGGCTCAACTTCTTGAATGGGCCAGATGGCGTGCCGAGGGTCGAGGAGGCGTTCGCCGTCGTAGGCGAGGTCGGCCACGGAGGGCATCATCCAGCCGCCGCCGGTGGTGGTGAATTGACGCCAGCCTTCGGGGAGGGTTCCGGCGCGCCAATCGGCGATGGCGCTGCGGGCTTCTTCTCGGGAGGGGGCAAGGACGTAACCGGGGGACCAACGGCCTTCGGCAGCGACGGCGATGGTTTCGAGGGCGTCGGGCCAGGGCGCATTTTGGACGTAGATGGTGATGAGGGTTTCAGGATCGATGTTGGTTTGGACGCGAACCGGGGCTTGTTTTTCGAAGGCACGAAGGACTTGCCGAAGGGGAGCTTGGGTGAAGTTGAGGGAGACGCCGGGGGAGTGGAGGAAAATCCAG
>JBDNCR010000211.1:0-4277 GCA_046719555.1 Verrucomicrobiia bacterium
CTGTCTCCAATCCACCAATCGGGCTCGAACCGGGTTGAGATGAATGTAGTCACTCACCCTCAGTAGGTATTCACCTTCCTCGATCGGAAGAGCCTTGTAACGACCTTGAAACAGGTGTCCTGACAGCCGATGTCGCCGATTGAACCGGATCGTGTAGGTGCCCAGCATCCATTTCATGCCCACCACTAAATTGGGCTCTGGCGTGTGAAGTTGCAGATGGAAATGATTGCCCATCAAAACCCACGACACCGCCTGCCATCCGCATCGCTCACAACTTTCCTCCAGGACCTTCAAAAACATCCGACGATCCTCATCATCTTTGAAAATCGGCTCACGCCGGTCCCCACGACTCATCACATGATAGTAAGCTCCCGGGTATTCCATTCGCGGCTGACGTGGCATGCCCTCACCTTACGCCTCGCGCAGCCTTGGTCACCCCTAATTTTCGAGGACTGACCCCGTCCGGTTGCGTGCCCGGTTTGTTTTCTGTTTCACCGAACTGTAAAGGCAACTGGGACCGTCCACCCAGCTCCCATCAATCATGGTTGTTCGCGCCACTTCCGGGATGCCCTTTTCGTTCACATAGATCTGTCCGAGCAGCATCTCGAGTGCTGTGCTGCCAATCCGCTCATGGTTCTGGTTGATTCCGGCGAAGCCTTGGTCAGAGGGGTGGAGATCGAGTGCCACCACTTGGACCTCTTCGGGGCTTCGCAATCCCAGCTCGGCGATCCATTCAAGCATTCGTGATTCGATGCAGGCGATTCCGTCCGGCCGGTGGCGTTGGAACCATTTCTTAAAGCAGGCGAAGTTTAAATCCTCCGAGATTAGTGCCGGAACGCGATTCATCGCGGGCACGGCTTGCTGAAACGTGGAAAGGGTCGCTGACCACGCATGCTCGTTGAGGGTATCCACCCGCCGGTCCATCACCAATCCGATTCGCCCGGCCCCGGCCCGGCGAAGGGCTCTCAACGCCATTTCGAGATTGTGTGGGGCGTGGCTCGTCACCCGATGCAGGACCGGTCGAACAATCCCTGTGCCCAACTGAACGACAGAGAAGGGCGTCAGATCAAAACTGATGTGCCCCATATGCTCGGGATTTGACACCACGATCAGGCCACTGATTGCTCTTGTGTAAAGGATCTGCCGAAGCCGGGCCCCGCTCAATCCCTTTTTCCCCACTTCGAATACCTCCATTTTATAGCCGAGGGTTTCGGCAGCTTTGGAGGCTCCCCGAAAGACGGCGCCGTAAACACGGTGGGATAGCCACGGAAAATCACCGAATTGCGTGATGTAACCGAGAACATGCCCCCCTGCGCTTTCAAAGCGGAGCTTGGACATCACCCTCGCCACCATGGGGTCGGGACGGTAGTTTTGAGCGTCGGCGATGCGCTGAATCCGCTCACGCGTTTCTTTCGCGATGCTCGGATGGTTTCGCAGTGCCAGCGAGACCGTCATATGGGACACACCCGCTAACTCCGCCAACTTCCGCATCGATATTCGCTTGCCCACAACCGAACTCATAACTTTCGGGGCCTTCCGCCGCAAGAGTTTTCCAGTAAATACGTTCTTCGTTCCCTCATTCCTGGCCCCCGTCAGGCCAGGCATTAGTGCGTCTTTTTGTCTTTGAACCACCAATTCACCCCCCACGTTCCTTCCCGTAATTTTTGTCTGCTTACGCTCTTCGTGCTGCATTGCACGTGCTCGGACCGAAGCTAAAATTCGTCGACGGACGGGTGACGCCTTTTTGGGCGACCCACCCGGACCTGGTCAGCTCGGGCGCTACGCCTCGGAGCAAAGGCAAGAGCTTCCAATTCTTGTCTCGGCGCATCCGGAGAAAACAGGTAACGGTTTAATCCCAGAAACTGGCTGGAGCGAAAAACGGAAGTCCGATCAAAGAAAGTCCGTGGCAAGCACGGGGCTCGTCAACAGCGTGCCGCTCATGGTGCAGGCGCCCGCAAATCTTTCCGTGGCGACATTCTTCTTCCCCGGTCAGATCAACCCGACGAGGTGACTCTCGACGGCGCCGTGCACACCCAGTCTGTCTTCCGTCACATCACCACCAATGAAATTAACAGCACCCGCGACGCCATCTTCGGAAACATTCGGGCCAGAGACATAGGGTGGATCAACCGTCAGGGCACTGGCTCGATGGGCACCCCCTGGGCGAACGCCGCATCGGGCGACAGGACATCCATCTCGCCGTCCGTTTAGGCCACGAAAAGCACGTCTTGGCCCGTTTCAACAATTTCCATGACGTGCCTAAACCCCCATTTGCCCACACCTGCCTCCGCATTCTCACCGAATGTTTGCCGACGCTGTTGAGGATGCCCTAACCTCAGACACCTTCCTAATCCGCCGCAATCACTTCGATTTGATTCACGACCGGTCGGTCGCCGGTGAGCGTGAGGATTTCCAGCCGCAGTTTGCTTGTGGTGACGGGACCGACCGCAAGATCGAGAGGGAACCCTTCCGTGCCACTCGCCAACTCGCGCCAACCATCCCCATCTCCGACCAACAGTTTCCAGTCACCGATCAAACTTCCATGCAGCCTGATCTGTCCGAATCGGACGTCCTTGTCCCAGGTCAAGTCCAGAGTCTGGGGCACGCTGGGCAGACCGCGCCAGGAAGTGGACATTTTGAGGTCAATGGCGTTCTCCGGGACACGGGAGCCCTGAGATCCAGTGGCCTTCACCACCGCAAAAGGAGCCAGGTTCAGGTGTTCATCGAACCGGAATTCGGCTCGGCGGAAGGTGCCGTAAATGTATCCATCTTTGAATGCGGCAGCCGTGAGCGTGGTGTTGCGGTCAAAGTTCAGCGCGCCGTTAACGACCGGGCTGTTCGTCGTGGGAACCGAACCATCCAGGGTGTAGTGAACCGGCATCCCCTCCACTGCGGGAAGAACCTTTACCTCGACGCGCTCGCCCACTTTCCCATAAGCACCGTCGGGTTCGATGGTAAGGGACGGGTTGTGAGAGGTTGGCCAGGCCATTAATTCGTTGGGTTTGCCATGATTACCGGGGCCCCAAGTGACGTTTCGCCACTGGGCGACTTTCGCTGGATCCACAAAAATCCCCGCTTTGTAGAACCCGTCGAAGACCACACCATTAAAATCGGTTTCCCCAAGCAAGACCGCCACCATGCCGTTTGGCATATCCGGCTCATCCCATAATCCCGGCAGCGGTGGCTGACGGTTATTCGGCACATAATGCGCCAACCAATTGGGAACCTGCGGACCCGGAAGATCGGCCGATCTCGGACGAAACACCACCCGGGCTTTGGTCGGATCACTGCTGTGCACCACCATCCGTCCGGTGTCGCCCAGCACATAACTCGCACCCACCGTTCGCTGGGCCGGACGGGCGTTCGGTTGGGTGTTTTTGTAATCGAAAAGATTGGCGCTGAAAATGAGATCGCGGGTGAGTGGCTTTTCCGGATGCCCGAACATCAGCGTACCGCCGATTCCATAGGTGCCCAGGCTTCCGGTGACCGTGCGTCGCGGGCAGCCCATGCCCGATCCGTCGAGCATGATCGTTGTCGTCCCGGGCTGCGAGTAAAAGGCACCACGGTTCCCGTTGCCCATGAAGCTGTCGCCCGAAACAATCAGAGTACCCCGCCCATGAGTGAGCCGGTCCCCCGCTCCACCGCTAATGCCAAGGACTTCGAGCGATCCTGTCTCTCCGGTGTCGATGTGAACCCAGTGTGAAATCTCAGCGGCATACCCCTTCTTCGGTTCGGGAAGGTCATGATAGTTGCAGAATCGCGCGAAGGTATGCTTGTTGTCATCCCCGGAGCCGAACCCACCCGTCTGCGTATTCCGGCCCAGTTCCGCTCCGTCCTTCACCCAGAGGTTACCGGCCAGCTCGTAGCGCACCTCGTAGGACGCGTTGCGCTCGACGGTAAGGTGCCGGATGCGCAAAGCCCCGAGGTGATCGCGGTTGCCGGGCTGAATGGCGCGATATTTGCGGTCTGCCGCGGGCAGAAGGATGTCACCATTGAAACGACCGACCGTGGCCTTCTTACCACTCACCCGCGTCTCGCCCTCCATCACCCAAGGGGATTGCGCGAGGAGTTTGCCATGTTCATCCAGCCAGCTTTCCGCCTCCATGGCACTGCCATCCTCACCGGGCCTCGCCCAGACGATCAAGGGTGCCGGTTCCCATTTTTCCCGGCCATGCCAGCCAAGCTGGCGGTCATCCACCTCGTCTCCCCAGATCCGGTTGCGCTCCAGTTCCTGCTTCTCCTCCGCGGTCAGCTTGCGAAGGGGCGAGAAGGTCTGT
>JBDNCR010000212.1:0-4272 GCA_046719555.1 Verrucomicrobiia bacterium
GGCCGGCTTCGTTCGATTTTTGTGTTTTGGAGACGGTGGGGGATGGCAAGACGGAGTTGATTTCAGGGACCGAGGCGATTCGGCATCGGCGCTATGCGCCAGCCTCCCTATTCAAGATGATTGTGGCGTGGGCGGCAATTGAGCGGGGGGTGGCGGATGCGCGAACTCCGTTTGTTTGTTCGGATGCGCCGGGAGGGGTGCGGGCGGAGTTGACGTTGGCGCAGGCGATGTTTTTCTCGAGCAACGATTATTTCCGGGCGTTGGCGGAGGTGGTGGGTAAGCCGGATTTGGATGCGTATGCCATCCGGGCGGGGTGGTTAACGGCGGCGGGGGCGGACCGATGGTTGCCGGAGGGGGTTTCGGGGATTGAGCGGGGAGGAACGATGCGGGTGACGCCGCAGGAGGTGCATGCGTTTACGGTGGAGTGGATGCGGGGAAGGGTGGGGAGTGATGCGAGGGTTCGGCGTGAGTTGGCGGCGGCGCTGAGACGACCGCCGGAGGGGGGTGGACGCGAGGTTTATGGAAAGACGGGGGCCTGGGGTGGCGCGGCGTGGATGACGGGGTATGGACCGTCGGGCAAGAGGGGGCAGAAGGCGGTGACGGTGTTGGTGAGTTATCGGGTTCCGAATTGGCGACCAGCTCGGGATTTGGCGTTGAAGACGTTTTATGAACGACTGGGGCTGCCGCCGGAGGAGGAGGTGGATCGGCGGTTGCGTTGATGTTGGGCGGGGCGAGTGGCGGTCCAGGAGAGGGTGCCAAGACTGCTCAGGCCGAGGAAGAGGGCAGCCCAGGGGGTGAGGCCAAAGCCGACGGGGAGAAAGCCGAGGGTGGCTGCGGCGGCGGCGGCGAGGAGGGCGTAGGGGAGCTGGGTTTTGACGTGGTCGAGGGGATCGACGCCGCAGGCAGCGGCGGAGACGATGGTGGTGTCGCTCAAGGGGGAGGCGTGGTCGCCGAAGACGGCTCCGCTGAAGACGGCGCCAACGGTGGCGGTGATGAGGGTGGGGTCGGCCTGGCCGGTGGTGAGGGCCACGGGCAGGGCGAGGGGCATGAGGATGCCCATGGTGCCCCAGGAGGTTCCGGTGCCAAAGGCGATGGCTGCTCCGAGGAGAAAGATGGTCAAAGGGAGAAGGGCGATGGGGAGATGATGGCTGACGAGGTCGGCCAGGACGGCAGCGGCTCCCAGTTCTTTGAGGGTGGCGCTGAGGCTCCAGGCGGCGATGAGGATGAGAACGGGAGGAAACAGGTTGGTCATTCCTTGGACGAAAATATCTCCAGCGGGAGGCTGGCCAGGCCGGCAGGGGAGGAGGATGGCGGCGAGAGCGGAGGCGGAGAGACAGGCGACGACCATGACGAGGTCGGCGGGAGCTTGGCCGAAGGCGCGGGCGATGGTTTGAGCGTTGAGAGGGTCGTCCGGTTGACGACCGCTGAAAAAGAGGCCGAGAATGAGGGCTGAGGCGAGGAGGAGGACGGGAAGGATGGCACGGGTGAGGAGGAAGGGGGGTGGGGTGGCGGGGCTGGAGAGGTCGGGAGGGGTGGGGGTGGGGAGGGCTTGGCGCAGGGGACCGAGGTTCCATTGACGCCAAATGACGAGGGCGACGAGGCCGAGGGCGAACCAGCAGTAGAAGTTGAAGGGGATGGAGTGGAGGAAGACTTCGTAGGGGTTGGCGGTCAGTCCGGCCTGTTCATAGCCTTTCTGAATCATGGAGAGCTGGTAGGCGATCCAGGTGGAGACAAAGGCGAGGCAGGCGACGGGGCTCGAGAGGCTATCGACGAGGTAGGCGAGCCGCAGCCGGGGCACTCCGTTGCGATCGGCGATGGGGCGCATGATGCGGCCGACCAGGACGCTGTTGGCGAGGCCGTCGTAGAAGCAGGCGAGGCCGAGGAGGGCGGCTCCGGTTTCGGCGGAGCGGCGGGGGTGGGCGGAGAGGCGGGTGAGACGATCGGCGAGGGCAGCCATGCCTCCGGCGGCTTCGAGGAGGGCGACGAAGCCGCCCATGGAGAGGGTGAAGAGGATGACGCAGACATTCCAACGATCGGTGAGGGCGGGGATGGCGTAGCGGAGCGGGAGGTCGAGGGCGGCGGTGAGGGGGTTGCCATGGGCGAGGAGGAGGGCACCGCAGAAGGCGCCGAGCCAGAGTCCGGAAATGACGCGGCGGGTGAGGAGGACGGCGGCGAGGGCGGCGATGCTGGGCCAGAGGGCGGCCCAAGGGGAGCCGGAGGCGAGCCAGGCCCAGGTGATCGGGATGAGGGAGAGGGCCGCCAGGAGCTTCACGCGGAGGAGGTTCCGAGGTGGCGAAGGAGGGCGCGATTGAGACGGATGCCTGCGGCGAGGTTTTCGAGGGGGAAGGTTTCGTTGGGGGAATGTGTGCAGGAGTCGGGGAGGGCGAGGCCGAGGAGATAGGTGTCGGCATGAAGGATCCGTTTGAAGTCGGCGACGATGGGGATGCTGCCGCCCTCGCGCATGTAGGCGACGTCGCGGCCATCCCAGGCTTCGGAGAGGGCGGCGGCGCAGGCGGGTCCCCAGCCGAGGCGAGGGTTGGTGAGGTAGGGATCGCCTCCGTGTTGTTGCAGAATTTCGAGGGTGACGGTGGGGGGGCACCGTTCGCGGAGGAAGGAGGCGACGCGTTGGAAGATGGTGGAAGGGTTTTGCCGGGGGACGAGTCGGCAACTGATTTTGGCGGAGGCGAGGGCGGGGAGGACGGTTTTGGAGCCTTGACCTTGGTAGCCGCTGGTGAGGCCATTGATTTCGAGGGTGGGACGGCCCCAGATGCTTTCGATGGGGGTGAAGCCGGCTTCGGGTTTGAGGGCAGGGGCTCCGGTGAGGGCGCGGAGTTGGTCGGGGCCGAAGGGGAGTTGGGCCCAGGCTTGACGTTCCCAGGGTTCGAGAGGGTCGACTTCATCGTAGAATCCGGGGACGGTGACGCGGTTGTCGGGGTCGTGGAGGTCAGCGAGGAGGTGGGCGAGAACTTTGGCCGGGTTGTCGATGGCTCCGCCATAGACGCCGGAATGGAGGTCAACGGCGGGGCCGCGGAGGCGGATTTCGAGGCAGGTGATGCCGCGGAGGGCGTAGGTGAAGGTGGGGATGCCGGGACCGACCATGCCGGTGTCGGAGATGATCACTCCGTCGCAGGGAAGGTCGGAGGCGTGGGCTTGGAGGAAGGCGGGGAGGTTGGGGCTGCCGATTTCTTCTTCGCCTTCGACCAGGAAGGTGAGGTTGACGGGGAGCTGCCCGTCGTGGCGAAGGGTTTCGGCGACTCCGAGGATGTGGGCGAGGATTTGGCCTTTGTTATCGGTGGCTCCGCGAGCGGTGACGATGCCGTGGGCGAGGGTGGGCTCGAAGGGGGGGGAGGTCCAGAGGTCGAGAGGTTCGGGGGGTTGGACGTCGTAGTGACCGTAGATGAGGACGTGGGGACGGTTGGGGCGATGAGGGTTGCGCGCCAGGACGATGGGGTGACCGGGAGTGGGGTGAACGGAGGCGTCAAGCCCGATGCGGGTGAAGAGGTCGCGAAGCCAATGGGCACAGGCGGCGGTGTCGGGATTGTGTTGGGATTGGGCGGAGACGGAGGGGAAGCGGAGGAATTGGAAGAAGGTTTCGAGGGTTTCCGGACTGAGGTTTGGGCTCATGTTGGGAGGATCGGTCAGGGAGGGAGGTGTGGCAACTGGGATTCGTGGGTGGGGAGGGTGCCGAGGCGTTCGCGGCGGTAGCGTTTTTGGGTGATGTCGTCAGCCCAGGGCCGGTTTTGGAGATACCAATCGACGGTTTTTTCGAGGCCGGTGGCAAAGGTTTCGAGGGGTTTCCAGCCGAGTTCGTTTTGGATTTTGGAGCAGTCGATGGCGTAGCGGCGGTCGTGGCCGGGGCGGTCGGGCACGTGAGTGATGAGGGTGCGATAGGAGGAGTGGTCGGGGCGAGGTTTTTTGCGGTCGAGGAGGTCGCAGAGGAGGTGGACGAGGTGGAGGTTGGGGAGTTCGTTGAGACCGCCGATGTTGTAGGTTTGGCCGGGGCGTCCGTGGCGGAGGACGAGGAGGAGGGCGCGGGCGTGGTCGGTGACGTAGAGCCAGTCGCGGATTTGGAGCCCGTCGCCGTAGATGGGAAGGGGTTTACCGTCGAGGGCGTTGAGGATGGTGAGGGGGATGAGTTTTTCGGGGAAGTGGTAGGGGCCGTAGTTGTTGGAGCAGTTGGTGGTGAGAACGGGGAGGCCGTAGGTGTGGTGAAAGGAGCGGACGAGGTGGTCGCTGGCGGCTTTGGAGGCGGCGTAGGGTGAAGCCGGCTTC
>JBDNCR010000213.1:0-4258 GCA_046719555.1 Verrucomicrobiia bacterium
CGAAATCAGGCACAAGGCGATCCCACGACTCGGCTCAAGCTCCGCCTGTCGAAACTGCCGTGCCACAATGGTACAAGTTGATCCCACCGGCTCATTCAAGAAACGAATCGGAGCCGCCGACATCAATCCTCCACCAATGCGATGATGATCAATCACCTCGATGATCTCCGCCTCCCCTGCCCCGGTCACCGCCTGACCCAGCTCATTATGATCAACCAGCACCAACTGCGTCCGGGGCGGATTGATCAAATCTGACTTTGAAAAAACCCCCGCCAACCTTCCCTCATCATCCAAGACCGGAAAGAGCGTCTGCGAACTTCCTCGCACCGCCTGCACAATCTGTCGCACCAACGTCTTCTCCCCAAACGTCATGAACTCCTCACTCATCGCCCCAGTAATCTTTCGTGCCGTCTTGATTAAAAGCGTCGTCGTTGCCGTCTCGTGCCGTGTCAAAATCACCGTGGTTCCCCGTGCCCGCGCCATCTCCAAAAGCTCCTCGTCCAAGCCAAAGCCACCGGTCACCACCAAGGCACGTGCACCATACTCGATCGCTGGCCGCTGAATCGTTGGCCGATTCCCCACCACCAAAATCAACTGCTCCGGACAATAGCTCCGAACCCGCTCCCCAAACGCATCGGCCCGCATCGCTCCCACTGCCAACAAAAACACCTGCTCACGCTCCGGATCCACCGCATGGGCAAACTCCCCGTCCAACGCCTCCCGAATCCGACCCAGGCTAGTCTCCACCATCCGCGTCTCCATCGCTCCATCTTTGCGCGGCAGAAGCTGATCCACCACCTTCTGCAACGCCACCATCCCAATCACCTCCCGATCGCGATTCACCACCGGCATATTCCTCAAACCTGCATCCCGCAGCCGATTCAACGCTCCCAGCATCGACTCCCCTTCCTCGGCCACCACCACCTCCCTCCGACAAATCTGCCCCGCTTGCGGTCGGACATCCATCACCAAGGCCGGAGCCGCCACCCCCGCACGCTCCAGGGCAAACGCCGTCCTCTGATTCACCTCCCCACAACGCGCTGCCCGAAACCCCTCCTGCCCCGTGCGCCCCAGCAACTCTGCCTTGGCCACCGCCGAGCAGATCGCATCGGTATCCGGGTTCTTGTGCCCGATCACCCACTTGGACATAACCACCCCTCCATGCCTACCCGCCTTCCCCGGAGGTCACCAGCTTCCGTTTCCCTCCCCGCCAACGCGGCAGATTCTTCCGACTCGCCAGCAAACACAACAAGTGGCCCGCCACCGGTATGGTCAGAAATTGAAAAAAAATCGCCAGCACCACCTTCAAACCCGAAAGCTCCACCCCCAAGTGCACCCATAACCCCAACAGCAACAAAGTCAGCCCCAACGTCATCGCCTTGCCCATCGAATGCGCCCGACAATACAAATCCGGAAACCGAAGCAACCCAATGCCCGAGATCAAAATAAACATCGATCCCAGGACCGTTAACGACACCGTCAAGATCTCCTGAATCATTCACCCCCCCCTCTACCGGACTCCTGATCTCCCGGCTCCTCATACTCCTCGGGGTGATACGCCTTCTGCAAATAAAACACGAAAGCCACCGTTCCAAAAAAGCCCAACAGGGAAAAGATAAGAATCAACTCCAGAAACAGCGCCGTCTTCCACCGCACCGAAAGAATCACCATCATGGCCACCGCACAAATTGCAATCATGTCAAAAGCCAGAATCCGATCCAACACACTCGGCCCCCGCGCCAACCGATAGAGACCCGCCAGGGTTGCCAAAACCAACAAAACCAAGCAGCCCGTGGTCACCGAAACAATCATCGCGTAAAGGCCAAAATGCCCCTCTTTAACGTTTCATCAATTCCCCGACATAACCCCTCGGGATCGTCTCCATCAAACGCATGCACCAAAAGAGTATCCCCCTCCCAATCCACTGCTGTGGTTCCCGGCGTCAGGGTAATCGCCTGCGCCAACAGAAAAACCTCCAGCGGTGTCAGTCCCGCGACCGAATACCGCACAAACTCGGGGTGAATGTCACTCCGACGACGACCTAAAGCAGCCCAGGCAATCACCAAATTCGACTTGATGAACTCCCGAAGAAAAATCCCCGTAAACCGGACCAATCCAAGACTTCGTCGAATGTAATCGTCACTCCGGAAGATATTCTTGAACATCCACAACAGCAAAAAACCCAACACCCATCCCACCACAAAAGCCGCCAACGTCGGCTGGCTCGCGAGAAACAACCAAATTAAAGCCACCACCAAATTCAGCACAAAACTCGCCATCCTATCTTCCTCCGCCTTTACCCCCCGCAGACATCACATCCCGGATATAACCTTCCTGATCCAGCGCCATCTCAACCGATCTCAGCGCCACTTCCACACAAAACCCAGCCCCCAATCCCAAAATCAATGAGATCACCACCAGACCAGAAATCACCGCCGTCATCCGTTTCCATCGCGGATCAAATCTCTCCGCCAAGGCCTCTTGAGCCGGGGCCCAAAATGCCCCGTTCCAAATCTTCAACATGCTGTACGTTGTCAGCAATCCCGTGAACAGCGCCGCCCCTAAGAGCACCCACGCCTCCAAACGAACCCCCTCCGAAAAAATCATCAACTTCCCCCAAAAACCGCTCAACGGCGGCACCCCGGCCAAAGCCAAAGCCTGAAGCAAAAAACACACTCCCAGAAACGGGGCCTTCTTCCACAACCCGCCCATTCGCTCCAAGTTGTCGGTTCCTCGGTGCAACGTCGCTGCCGTTCCCCCAATCAAAAAGAGCGTTCCCTTGGCAAAAATATTGTGCACCACATAAAGCAGCGCCGCCGCAATCGCCTCCTTGGTAAAAAACCCGATCGCCAACACCATATAGCCAATCTGGCTGATGATATGCCACGAGAGAATCCCCCGGATAAAGTTTCGTGACACCGCCCCAAAAACCCCAAGCACCATCGTAAACCCCGCCAATAGAGCCAGCCATTTATAGATCTCATTCAAACCATGCGGCATGATGGTCCCGAATAGACGAATCAAGACATAAACCCCAACCTTCGTCAGCAACCCCCCGAAAAACGCCGCCAACGGCGTCGCCAAAATCGGGTAACTATTCGGCAGCCAAAAATAGAGCGGAAACACCCCCGCCTTGATCGAAAACACCACCGCCAAGACCACCGCCACCAGCGGAATCCGAGGATCACCCTCCATCGTCGCGGCGCGCTCGGCCAGCTGTGCCATATTCAACGTTCCAAACAAACCGTAAGCCAGTCCAACCCCCACCAAAAAAACCGCACTCCCAAACAAATTAATCGCCAAATACGGAAAAGCCTGACGGACATCCCAATCATCCGATTCCAAGGTCATCAACGCATACGACGCAATCAACATGATCTCAAACGCCACGAACAGATTGAACAAATCCCCCGTCAAAAAAGATAAGTTCACCCCGGCCACCATGAACTGGAACAAAGGCAGTCGCAATGGATGCTCAAACTTCACCGGCACCTCCGCAAACCCATAGAGCGTGCACCCCAGCGCCATCAAACAACAGGTCGCCACCAAAATCGCCGCCAACGGATCTGCCACCAGCACAATCCCTAGCGGTGCCATCCAATTTCCCGACGCCACCACCAATCGTTCCCCACCCCCCACCGCCGTCCACGCCAACCAAACCGCCAGCCCCGCCTGACCCAAACACGACAACCCAAAAAACCACCGCCGACCCAACCCCACCGTTCCCACCAACAACCCCAGGATCGCCGTCAGCATCGGCACCATCACCGGAAGAATCACCGGATTCACCGCTTACCCCCTTTCCCCTCGTCAAACAGCTCGGCCGCATTCGTCGTCTTGCAATCCAAAAATAGCCGATACAGCAGCAACACAAAGTAAGCCGTCACCCCAAAGCCAATCACAATCGCCGTCAAAATCAGCGCCTGCGGCAACGGATCCACCATCGCTGCCCCCGGATCCAACACCACCGGCGGCTCCTTCTCCACCGGCGAACCAGACATCGCCAAAATAAACAGATTGGCCGCATTACTCAGCAAAACGAACCCAAACAAAATTCGGACAAAGCTCGATTGCAACAGGAGGAACACCGCCGCCCCAAACAAAAAGCCCACCAAAATCGCAGTATCAACCGTCATCCCGCATCTCCCTCGGCCGGTTCACGTCCTCGCCCACATTCGGATCCGGCGTCAAATCCGGCGCCGACTCCTCAATCGGCTCCTCCAACCTCGCCGAATACCGCGCAATCCCCGCCGGTAGC
>JBDNCR010000214.1:0-4247 GCA_046719555.1 Verrucomicrobiia bacterium
CGCGCCGCCGCCTCCCATCCCGACCAGCACCCCACCCCCGAAGCCAAAGCTCACGCCGTGCGCATCGCCGCCGACCTCGCCAACGCCCATCGCACCCTCAAAAAAATCTCCTCCCGTCTGGGCGCCCTCCTCCATGACCCCTCCTCCCCGCCCACTCGGATCGGAGCCGTGCCCGAACCTTGGGGTCCCCTCCTCCTTGACGTAGGCACCTGGTCCAGACGATGCGACCTGTGGCTGGACGAACAAGCCCACTCGCTCACCACCTTGCAAAAAGCCATGGCCGCTTCCGAGGGACAATCCCTTCTTGCTGAGCTGAACACCCTCCGCGAACGGCTCGACCTGCTCGAAGCCAAACTCCTCAACGAACTCCGAGCTCTTGACGCCGAATGGCTTGAGCAACGCCACGACCGGGACTGCCTCGACCACCTCCGCCGCCAGTTCGCCTTTGCCGAAAAAATCCGTGCCCAGCTCGAAGAACGCTTCCTCCGCCTCGCCGAACATCTCACATGAACCCCACCCCTCCCATCGTCGGCATCGACCTCGGCACCACCAACAGCCTCGTCGGCCTGGTCGATTCCGGCTTTCCCGTCCTGGTTCCCGATGAGGACGGCCATCGCCTCCTCCCCTCCGTCGTCCATTTCCCTCCCCACGGCCCACCCCTCGTTGGCTATCCCGCCAAACGGGCCCGGATCGCTCATCCAACCGAAGTTGTCGGCTCGGCCAAACGGCTCATCGGCCGTCGCGTGGCTGACGGCCCGGCTGACCCCGGCGGCTGGGGCTATCAGGTTCAGCCCGGCCCCGACGGCCACTGGGGTATCGCTCTACCCACCGGCTGGATCGGCCCTGAACACGTCGCAGCCGAAATTATCCGCACCCTCAAAGCCCGAGCTGAAGCCTACCTCGGCACCAGCCTCTCCCGCGCCGTCATCACCGTGCCCGCCTACTTCAACGACGCCCAACGCCTCGCCACCAAACGGGCTGGCGAACTCGCCGGCTTCACCGTCGAACGGATCCTCAATGAACCCACCGCCGCCGCCCTCGCCTACGGACTCTCTTCCAAAAAAGACGGCCGCTACGCCGTCTTTGACCTCGGCGGCGGCACCTTCGACCTCACCATCCTCCACCAAACCGGTGGCACCTTTCGCGTCCTCTCCACCTGCGGTCACACCCGGCTCGGCGGCGATGACCTCGACCACATCATCGCTGAAGAACTCACCCGCCGCCTCCGGGCCGAACACGGGCCTGAAGCGGCCCGGGCCGCCGCGCCCATCTTTCAGGAACGGGCCGAGACCCTAAAAATCGACCTCAGCACCCAAACCACCCTCCACGCTGAGTTTCCCTTCCTTTGGAAAGAGCAAAGCTGGTCCACCCAACTCGATCGCTCCTGGCTCGAACAGCAAGCCTCCCGCGTCTTCGCCGAGATCCCTCACCTCTGCCGACGCGCGCTAAGCGACGCTGGACTCTCCCCCACCGACCTCGACGATCTCCTCCTCGTCGGAGGCCAAACCCGCATGCCCTGGATCCGTGCCCTGGCCGCCGACCTCTTCCATCGCCCTCCCAACACCTCCGTCGATCCCGACGAAGCCGTCGCCCTTGGCGCCACCATCCAGGCCGGCATGTTGGAAGGATCCCTCCGCGGCCTCGTCCTCCTCGACGTCACCCCCCTCTCCCTCGGCATCGAAACCTTTGGCGGTCTGATGAACGTCCTCATTCCCCGCAACTCCACCATCCCCTGCAAAGCCGGTGAACAATTCACCTCCGCCGTCGATGGCCAGCCCGGCGTTCGCATCAACGTCCTCCAAGGCGAGCGCGAACTGGCCAAAGACAACTGGCACCTCGGCCAATTCGATATCCCCTTTCCTCCCGCCCCACGCGGCGTCCCTCGCGTCGGCGTGCAATTCTCCATCGATGCCGACGGCATCCTCACCGTCCTGGCCCGCGACCTCGCCTCCGGCACCGAAAAAACCCTCCAGATTCAAGCGGCTGTCGATGTCGCCGACGAGAAAGTCGAAACCATGGTCAGCCAATCCATCGAACACGCCTTTGCCGATATGGCCGAGCGTCGCTGGATCGAAGCCAAACTCAGCGCGGAACGTGCCGCCGCCATGACCCGCCAAGCCCTCCAACTCCTCGGCCCCAAGGTCTCTGACGATGAGCGCGCCTCAGTAGAAGCCCTTCTTCACGACCTCGACCACGCCCTCGCCAGCCACGACCCGGCCCGCCTCAAAGAAACCATCCGCGCCCTCGATGAAGGCACCCGTCCCCTCGCCGAACGCCTTCTTCACCCCTCCACTTGATCTTTAACTTTAGGGATACGCCCGGCGCAACGGTGCCGGAATCGGTCCCTCCAGCGGTCGTTTTGCCTCAAACAACCCAGGTGCCACTTCATGGCCAGCCTGCAACGCCGCACGGACCATCTCCAGCTTCGCATCCAAGTTATCAATATAATGGAGCAAATGCGCCTCCGGCGTCCGGGGCGTCACCGGAGCCCCAAACTCCCGCTGCCCATGATGCGAGGCAATCAAGTGAATCAGATGCTCCCGCACCAAATCTGACGGTGGCTCCATCTCCGCAAACACGGGCCGCTCCACCTCCGATGCCTCGTGCCACAACCGGTTGCACACCTCGATCCCAATCGAAATGTGCCCCACCATCTCCCCCAACCGGGACGGCGGGGCCAAAAACGTATCCCCCGCATAATCATTCTCCCACAACTTGCCGATATCGTGGAACAACACCCCTGCACAAAGTAGATCGAGATGCACCTCCGGATAGAGAGGCCCCACCTTCACCGCCACCCGCATCATCTGCGCCGTATGCTCCAACAGCCCTCCCCGCCGGGCATGATGATAGGCCCGGGCTGCCGCCGCCCGCTTCCATTTCACTTCAAATTTCTCCAACGCCAGCCGACAGACCAAACGGAGCCGGGGCTCAGTCATCGCCTCGACCGTTTCCCACAACATTTTCCAATCCCGCTCCAAATCCGCCGCCCGCCCTGGCGTCCCCGCCAACACCACCTGAATCTCCCCCGGATTCAGCAACTCCAACCGAGGCTGCTCCACATTCAGCCCAAAACTATTCCGCGAAAACTGCCCACTCAACCGCACAAACGTTCCCAGCCCGTTCCTTTCCAAAAACAAAAAGGCCTCGGTGTTGTTCCAAATCTTAAACCGCACCACCCCCGTCGAGTCGGCCAGAGCCAACTCAAAATAAGGTTTGCCCCCCTGGGTCAAGGCCTGACGCAACTCGGTTATCTGGGCCGAAAACTCAAGCTCCAACGGCGGATCCGATTCGCCCAGGGCGACCAACGATTTTGCCGTGGGCAGCGCCGGATTCACGGAATCTCCAACAACACCGCGTGATGATCACTCGCCTCCGCCGGAACTTCCAACATCCGTGCCCTCAGCCGCGGCAGGCCACGCGTGAACACATAGTCAAACGTCGTCGGTTCAAACTGTTCCGAACCCCGCCAGGTCAAACGCTCGCCCCGCGGCACCCCCTCCCAAGTGTTCCGAAACCCCGCCGCCGTCATCATCTTCACCACCTCATCCCCAAATTGACCGTCATGATTTGTATTAAAATCTCCCGCCACAATCACCGCCGCCACCCGATCCCGAAACACCAGCCGCTCCATCTCCTCCACATGACTCAAAATCTGCCGGATCGATTCATTCCTCAACCGATAATTGATCTCCGCCTGATTCTGGTTGAACGCCCGGTTGCTTTTCAAATGCACCGAATAAAACAACCAGACCTTACCCGGCTGTTGAGGGGCCTCCAGCGCCGCAAAGGCAAACCCACGCACCATCGAGGTTAGCGTCGGACGGAAACTCTCCGACCACGCCGCCACCACCGGCAAGCGCGCGGCAATCGCCACCTGCTGCCGCCACAACTCCCCAAACTCCCGATCGCGAAACGCCGAAACCGCACACACCTTCAACCCCGGCACCACCGACACCGCCAAATCAAACGAACGCCAATCCCGAATCTCACTACTTAACAAAACACACGGGTTCATCTCTCGCAGCACCGACTGAACCACCGTCATGTGACGCTCCTCCATCTCCGGCGTCACCTCATTCATCTGCTGGCCGGGAAACCATTCAATGTTCCATGCCACGACCCGTGTCACCCCCCACGCCGACCCCTCGACGCTCAGGCCCCACCAACACCAAACCACCAAAAGCACGCGAAAAATCATCATCATCTTTGGGGGAAGCAAAAGTTGCCTCATCCTAGGCCAAGCC
>JBDNCR010000215.1:0-4245 GCA_046719555.1 Verrucomicrobiia bacterium
CGGCCACTTCGACGATATCCCCACCGAAAAAGTCAAAACCTTCCAGCTCGGCCTTGCCGAATTCCTCTCCACCCGCAAAGACGCCCTCCTCCAAAAAATCGCCGATAAAAAAGCCCTCGACGCCGATATCGAAACCGAACTCAAACACGCCGTCACCGAATACAAAGGCTTCGCCAAAATCTAACCCCTCCACCTAACTCCACCCCCAGCTTCACCCCCCCACCACCATGGCGAGCCTCCGCGACATCCGACGCCGCATCAAATCGGTCAAAAACACGGCCCAAATCACCAAGGCCATGCAAATGGTCGCCGCCTCCAAAATGCGGAAAGCCCAAGAAGCCGCCGTCGCCGGTCGTCCCTTCGTCCGCCTCTTCAACCGCGTCCTCACCTCCATCATCGAAAAAGGTGGAGAACTCCAACACCCCCTCCTCACTACCAAGAACCCCGACGCCCGGCCTGCCGTCCTCGTCATCACCACCGACAAAGGCCTCTGCGGCCCCCTCAACACCAACCTCCTGCGCGAAGTCGGCCAACTCCCCCCCCAAACCACCTTCATCTCCGTCGGACGCAAAGGCCGCCAATTCCTCTCCCGCACCTCCCGCGACCTCCTCGCCGACTTCAACGTCAGCGAAAAAGTCGCCTTCGCCGAAGCCAAACAAATCTCCAAATTCATCCTCGACAAATTCCTCGCCGGCGAACTCGCCTCCTACTCCATCTACTACTCCCGCTTCAAAAACACCCTCGTCCAAACCCCGTTCAAACTCGACCTCCTCCCCATGACCGGCCTCACCCGGCTCGAAATCGACTCCGGCCTCGACTCCGGAGCCAACCCCGCCGAAACCGCCCCCGTTCTCGAATACCAATTCGAGCCCGCCCCCTCCGCCGTCCTCGACTACCTCCTCCCCCAATACATCCACTTCCTCACCTACCAAGCCATCCTCTCCTCCCGCGCCTCCGAACACAGCGCGCGCATGGTCGCCATGAAAAACGCCACCGACAACGCCAAGCAACTCGTCAAAGACCTCACCCTCGAATACAACAAAGCCCGTCAAGCCGGCATCACCAACGAAATCCTCGAAATCGCCTCGGCCCAGATGGCCATGAACTAATTTCAACCCACCCCAACCCCACCCACCCTATCCCCTTATGAGCAACCAAGGTAAAATCGTCCAAGTCATCGGTCCCGTCGTCGACGTCGAATTCCCCGACTCCCACGTCCCCCCCCTTCTCCAAGCCCTCCGCATCGACTACCAAGCCGAAGGCCACGCCCAATCCGTCACCCTCGAAGTCCAGCAACACCTCGGTGACGGCTGGGTTCGCGGCGTCGCCATGGGCTCCACCGAAGGCCTCAAACGAGGCCTCCCCGTCATCGACACCGGCGCCCCCATCTCCGTCCCCGTTGGCGAAGGCATCCTCGGCCGCATCTTCAACGTCCTTGGCGAACCCGTCGACGGTCGCGGACCCGTCCCTCACGAAAAACGCTACCCCATCCACCGCCCCACCCCAGCCCTCACCGAACAAGACACCAAAGCCACCGTTCTCGAAACCGGCATCAAAGTCATCGACCTCATCTGCCCCTTCATCAAAGGCGGTAAAGCGGGTGCCTTCGGCGGTGCCGGCGTCGGCAAAACCGTCGTCATCCTCGAACTCATCAACAACATCGCCAAAGCCCACGGCGGCTTCTCCGTCTTCGCCGGCGTCGGCGAACGCTCCCGCGAAGGCAACGACCTCTACCACGAAATGGTCGATGCCGGCGTCATCAACCTCGACGACCTCTCCAAATCCAAAGTCGCCCTCTGCTACGGCCAAATGAACGAACCGCCAGGCGCCCGCATGCGCGTCGCCCTCTCCGGACTGGCCATGGCCGAATATTTCCGCGACGAGAAAAACCAGGACGTCCTCCTCTTCATCGACAACATCTTCCGCTTCTCCCAAGCCGGAGCGGAAGTCTCCGCCCTCCTCGGACGATCCCCCTCCGCCGTCGGCTACCAACCCACCCTCGCCACCGAAATGGGCGACCTTCAAGAACGGATCACCTCCACCAACAAAGGCTCCATCACCTCCGTCCAGGCCGTCTACGTCCCCGCCGACGACCTCACCGACCCCGCCCCAGCCAACACCTTCGCCCACCTCGACTCCACCATCGTCCTGGAACGCTCCATCGCCGAACTCGGCATCTACCCCGCCGTTGACCCCCTCGCCTCCACCTCCAAAGCCCTCGCCCCCGAAGTCGTCGGCCAGGAACACTACGAGGTCGCCCGTGGCGTCCAGCGGGTCCTCCAAAAATACAAAGACCTCCAAGACATCATCGCCATCCTTGGCATGGACGAACTCTCCCCCGAAGACAAACTCACCGTCTATCGCGCCCGCAAAATCCAACGCTTCCTCTCCCAACCCTTCCACGTCGCCGAAGTCTTCACCGGCACCCCCGGCCAATACGTCACCATTGCCGAAACCATCCGGGGCTTCAAAGAAATCCTCGACGGCAAACACGACGACGTCCCCGAAACCGCCTTCTACATGAAAGGCGGCATCGACACCATCGACGCCAAATAGCCCAACCCGACCCATGAACACCCTCCAACTCGAGATCGTCACCCCGGAGAAAAAAGCCTACTCCGAACAGGTCTCCCACGTGGTGCTCCCCGCGTTCGAGGGCGAAATGGACGTCCTCCCCAACCACGTCCCCATGGTCGTCATGATCAAACCCGGCGAAATCCGCGCCGTCCACCAAGGCCAACCCATCGACCTCGCCGTCGGCGAAGGCTTTGCTGAAATCACCGGCGGCACCGTCACCGTCCTCACCGACGTCGCCCTCTCCGCCGAACAAATCGACGAGGGCAAAGTCGAAGAAGCCCTCAAACGCGCCCAACAAGCCCTCGCCGACAAATCCTCCACCCCGGAAGAAGCCGCCGCCCTCCAAGCCACCATCCAAAAAAGCATCGCCCAACTCGGCCTCAAACGTCGCCGTCGGAGCCTCTAACCCTCCCCTCAACAACACCAGCCCCGCCCCGCCAACCGCCACCTTTCGGGTTGAACCCCCGGCTCACTCCGTTAACTTAAAAGCGTGTCGGCATGGGAACTACCCTCATTTTCGCGGGATCGTGAGCCGATCACCTACCTCGGTGGCATCGCCATCCACCTAACCACCCTCATCGCCCTTGCCCACTTCACCGCCCTCCTCATCTGCACCGCCCTCATCATGGGCGGTCAAGAAGCCATCCTCTCCCGCCTCGACTTCGTCACCACCTGGTCCGGACTCACCCATCCCTGGACCCTCCTCACCTTCCCCTTTGTTCACGACATCCGCCTCGAAGGCCTCTTCTTCGTCGTCGAAATCCTCATCTTCCTCTGGCTCGGCCGTGACGTTGAAGGATTCATCGGCCGCAAAGCCTACGCCCTCACCTACCTCACCCTCATCCTCGCCCCCGCCCTCCTCCTCGTCGCCCTCCAACCCCTCGGCCTCGGCTCCACCGTCCTCCAGGGCTCGCGCAGCGTCCACTTCGGCATCTTCATCGCCTTTGTCACCATCTATCCCAACGCCACCTTCTTCTTCGGACTCATCGCCAAATGGCTCGCCGCCATCTTCCTCACCGTCTACTCCCTCCTCCACCTCGCCAACGCCAACTATCCCGGCCTCATCTACCTCTGGAGCTGCTCCGCCGCTGCCTTCTTCGCCATGCGCGCCTGCGGTGTCGGCACCTCCACCAACTGGCTCCAACGCTTCGAACACTGGCGCGAAGAAAAACACCAACAAAAAATCGCCGCCCAAGAAGAGCGCGCCCAACGCCAGACCGAAGAACTTCAACACTCCGTCGATGCCATCCTCGACAAAATCGCCGCCTCCGGCCTCGACAGCCTCTCCGCCGCCGAACGCCAAACCCTCGAAAGCGCCCGCCTCCACCTTCTCGAGCAAGAAAAATCCGGCCCCAAACGGCGTCGCCTCTGAACGCCCCCGCACCCATGTCCTCCGCCGGCCCTCCCCCGTCGACCTATCTCGACTGGTCGGCCTGGACCCCACGCGAACACGGCGTCCTCCTCTTCCTCCTCGACGGGCCCCGCATCCTCCTCATCGAAAAAAAACGGGGCCTCGGCGCCGGTAAAGTCAACGCCCCCGGCGGACGCATCGATCCCGGCGAAACTCCCCTCCAAGCCGCCATCCGAGAAACCCAGGAAGAAGTCGGCATCACCCCGCTCCACCCCACCGAAATCGGCCGCCTCCACTTCCACTTCCTCGACGGCTAC
>JBDNCR010000216.1:0-4237 GCA_046719555.1 Verrucomicrobiia bacterium
GAATCTTTTGGTGATGGAGTAGAAAAAGATCAGGAACAGGGCCAGCGGAGAGAGGAGGAGGCAGAGGGTGTTGAGGTTCCAACAGGCGAAAGCGAAGAGAGCAACGGAGCCGAGAACCAGCGCCCGCGCGGCGGGTCGGGAGACCAGTCGGTGGCGGTCGGCGGTTCGGGGATTCTGTTGATCAAAATTCCAGTCAACCAATCGGTTGAAGGCCATGGCGGCCGTGCGGGCCGACACCATGCAGACGAGGATCCAGAGAAACGTTCCCCAGCCGGGCCAACCGTTGGCGGCCAGAGCCATGGCGATCAGGGCAAACGGAAGGGCGAAAACGGTGTGGGAGAAGCGAACAAACTTCCCGGCACGAATGAGGAAGGGGAGGCGTTCGGACTCGCTCATGGTGTCCGGAGTGTCGGGCCGGACGGAGCCAGATTCAAGGGCAGAGGAGGTCCCGGCTCAACTTTTGGTTGGGGCGGGGACGGAGGCGGAGTTGCCGCGGGGCACGACGGTGACCTGAACGCGGCAATTGACTTCGCCAAAGCTGATGATCTGGCCGTTTTTGGCGATGCCGGAGGTCACGGGCTGACCATCGATGAAGCATCCATTTTTGGAGCCAAGATCGCGAATCAGCAGGCTGTCCTGGGCCACAACAAGAAGGGCATGACGGCGAGAGCAGGAGGTGTCGGGAAGGGGCAGATCGTTATCGGGTTCCCGACCTACGCGGACTTGGTTGCTTTTGATCACGTAGGTGAAGGGGGCCAGTTCGGTGGAGGCGATATCGAGGCTGACGATGTAAAAATTATTTTGGGCAATCGACCGGGTTTCGGTGTTGGAATTGCGGTTGGTGAGAACCGGTTTGAGGGGGCTGGTGGCGGTCGGACTATTCGGGTTGGTCTTGGGCTTGGATTCTTCGATGATGTGTTGAACCAGGAGATCCTCAACCGACTGGGTCATGTTGACGGAAGGTGCCCGTTGGCCGTCGACCCAGGTATAGGTTACCGATGGCCAGGACAAAATTTCGAGGAAAGCGGCTTCTCCAAGCTGGGATGGGGTTGCGGTGAAGACGGCCATGCCGTTCGCCAAAAAGATTTCCCCTGCTTCGGATCCTTGCCGGACACAAAACTGTCCGGTCCTTCCCGTCTGGGAGAAGTGCTGGAGAACCTCCTTAAAGGGGAAAGTCGCCCCGGTTTGCATGACTGAAATTTGACAGGTTGTTGAAACGTTTTGTCGTCGATTCTGCAACGAACTGTTTAAGGCTGGAGTCTAGCAAGATCAAGATAAAAAGTGCAATTACAATTGATTCTCTTCTAATCGTGCCATCAGCCAGAGGGTGTCCGATAGCCGGTTGAGGATTTGGAGAATGAGCGGGTTGGAGGCCCGATCCAGCCCGACGATTCGCCGTTCGGCCCGGCGGCAGACCGCCCGAGCGAGGTCCAAGGCGGCTGCATGGAGGGTTGCGCCTGGGGTGGCCCAACCGTCGAACGATAGCCCTCGGGCCTCGAGTTGGGCAACCACCTGATCGAGTCGATCGAGGGTTCCTGGATCGACTTTGGGGAGCTTGGAGTCGAGGTAACGAGGGCGGTCGGCTTCGTCCACGGCGAGGTCGCCCATGATCGGGACCAGATCTTTTTGGATGGAGAGCAAGGTTTCGGCAATCCATGGATCGCGAGCCGTGGCCCGAGCCAGGCCCAGGGCGGAGGATAGTTCATCGACGGTTCCGTAGGCTTCAACCAGAAGATCGTCTTTGCGGACGCGGCGTCCGAAAAGGAGGGAGGTGGAGCCATCGTCGCCGGTGCGGGTTGCTATGGAAGACATGGAGGGAAGTTATTCGACTGCGGGCGGGAGAAAAGGACTTCCTCTTGTTTTCACCGAGGCGTCGTGGCAACTTCCGGCGTGCCTGAGCCGAGACGTAAAACGGTGAGGAGGGCTAGCCGGAAGGCAGGACCAAGCCGGCGACCTTCGAGGAAGCGGGGACGGGGGCCGTCGTTGTGGTTGTTAGGAGGAATTCTCCTCGGGGTCGGCGGGGCTGCCTTTTGGATTTTCTCTCAATCCGGGTCGAGGAATGGGGATTCGGAGATTCAGCGAGAGGTGGCGCGGATGTTGAAGGAGACGCCGGAGGCGGAGGTTTTGGGGCTGACTCCAGAGGAAAAAAAAAAGTAACGGTTGAGCCACAGGTGGCGGTGGAGAAACCCGCGCCTGCGGCTCCGAAGCCCCCGGTCAAGGAGAGGGCGTCTTCGTCCACTCCATCTCAGCCAAAAAAGGAAGATCCCACCAAGCCCGCGATTGAAACGGAGCCACCGCCCGCGACGGAAAAGGTTCGGGTGCCGCATCGAGAAGCTCCTTCGCCGACGGTTTCAATTCCGCCCAACGTCCCATCGCCGGCCGGTGGGGCGTCTGCACCGACTGGCCCGGTGGTTGAGGTGCGGCGGGCCCTCCCGGTGGAGCTTGAACGGTCAGACGAGGTGGTCGATTCGCGGCGGGATGTGGCGATGTGGCAGATTCAGTTGGAGCGGAAGCATTTTGCGACCGGAACGATTGATGGAGACTGGGGCATGCGAAGTCGGCGAGCTTTACGCCAGTTTCAGTTGGCAGAGGGGTTGGCTGCAACGGGTGAGCTGGATGGGGCCACGCGGGCGCGGCTGGGCAGGCCTGCGGAGCCATTTCTTCGATACACGGTGACCGAGGCTGACATGGCGCTGGTGGACCCCACGCCGACGTCGTTTCTGGAAAAGTCGCGCAAAAGCTTTCTCGGCTTCAATGACGGACTGGAGATGGTGTCGGAGAAGTTTCATAGTCGCCCTGAGTTCATCCGATTTTTGAATCCCGGACTGAGTGAGGTGCGGGTGGGCACGGTGTTGACGGTGCCGAATCCGGAACCATCGGCTCCGCTGCGCCCGGCCGAGTCGATCACCATCCTGATGGCAGAGACCACGATGATTGTTTATGGGGCGGGGGGGCGTCCGGTGGCGGTGTTTCCGTGTTCGATCGCACGGGATAAGGATAAGCGTCCGGATGGGGAGCTGAGGGTGGTGAATGTGGTCCCGAATCCCAACTATACTTTTAGCCCGGAGATTTTGCGGGAGGCGGCACGGAAGGAGGGGATTACGCGGCGGCTGATTTTGCCGCCGGGCCCGAATAATCCGGTGGGGGTGGCATGGATTGGCTTGTCGTTGCCAGGGTATGGGATCCATGGAACGCCGGAACCGACGGCGATCTCGCGCACGGGATCGATGGGGTGTTTTCGACTGGCCAACTGGAATGCGCGGAAGCTGCTGCGGATGGTGCGGCCAGGGGTTCCGGTGAACGTGGTGCCTTCGTCGGAGTTGCGGGATTAACGGGTTTTGCGTCGGCGGGAGGCGGGAGGGGTGGGCCATTCATTTTGGGCACGGTGCCGTAGCCAATGGTCGATCAGGACGAGGTAGGTCATGGCCTCCACCATGGGGACCGCGCGGGGCAGGACGCAGGGGTCGTGACGGCCACGGGCCTTGAGAATGGCGGGCTTGCCGTCGGCCGTTACGGTTTGTTGGGGCTGAGCGATGGTGGCCACGGGTTTGAAGGCAATGCGGAAGAGGAGGTCTTCTCCGTTGCTGATGCCGCCTTGAACGCCCCCGGAGCGATTGGTGGCGGTGCGGACCCGACCTTGTTCCAGGATGAAGGGGTCGTTGTGTTCGGATCCTTTTTGAAGGACGGAGGCAAAACCGGATCCGATCTCGAATCCTTTGCTGGCGGGGAGGCTAAGCATGGCTTTGGCGAGGTCGGCTTCGAGGCGGTCAAAGACGGGTGCACCCCAGCCGGGCGGCAGACCACGGACCCGGCATTCCACGATACCGCCCAGGGAATCTCCTGAAGCGCGGGTTCGCTGGATGAGGCGAATGGCGCGTTCAGCATCGGCGCTGGAGGGCCAGCGAACGAGGTTGCCTTCGATCTCGGTGGCGGAGAGGGTTTCGGGATCGAATTTGGCGACGAGTTTGTGGATTTGTCGGACGTAGGCCAGGACGTTGAGGGTGGGGAGGTATTGACGAAAGACCTGTTTGGCAACGGCCGCCGCCGCGACCCGACCGATGGTTTCACGGGCTGAACTCCGCCCGCCACCTTCCCAGTTGCGGATGCCGAATTTTGCTTGGTAGGTGTAGTCGGCATGGGACGGTCGGAAGCAGGTCTCCATTTCGGCATAGGCTTCGGGCCGCGCGTCTTGGTTGCGGACGACGATGGAGATGGGGGTGCCGAGGGTAAGGCCTTG
>JBDNCR010000217.1:0-4235 GCA_046719555.1 Verrucomicrobiia bacterium
CCCCACCCGATTCCACGTCCAAGGCACACCCCGCTCCGCCAACACCGCCCTCACCCCTGCCTCCAAACGCCTCCCCAACTGCTCCAACCGCTCAAACCCATCGCGCCTCTCCAAAGCTCGCAATTGCGCCAAGCCCGCTGCCACCGCCAGCGGATTACCCGATAACGTTCCCGCCTGATAAACCGGACCCGCCGGAGCCAAACAACCCATAATCTCCCGCCTCCCCCCAAACGCACCCACTGGCAGCCCACCTCCCAGCACCTTGCCAAAGGCACTCAAATCCGGACGAACCCCCAGCAAACCCTGAGCTCCCGCCTTCCCCAACCGAAACCCCGTCATCACCTCATCGAAAATCAGCACCGCCCCAAACCTCGTCGTCAACGCCCTTAACCCCTCCAAAAAACCTGGCTCCGGCAACATCAAACCCGCATTGGCTGGAATCGGCTCCACAATCACCCCCGCAATCTCCTCCCCCACCTCCGCCATCACCCGCTCCACCGCCTCCAAATCATTGAACGGAACCGTCACCGTCAACTCCGCCACCCCACGCGGCACCCCCGCACTATCGGGCTGTCCCAAAGTCAACGCTCCCGAACCGGCCTTCACCAACAACGCATCCGAATGCCCATGATAACACCCCTCAAACTTCATCACCCGATCCCGGCCCGTAAACCCACGGGCCAACCGCAAACACGACATCGTCGCCTCCGTCCCGCTATTGCACAACCGCACCTGCTCCACCCCCGGCACCCACTGGCAAATCGTCTCCGCCATCTCCACCTCCAACGGATTCGGCACCCCAAAACTCGTCCCCAACCGTGCCCGCTCCACCACCGCCTCCACCACCTCGGAATCCGCATGACCCAGAATCGAAGGCCCCCACGTGCAGACGTAATCGATATACTCATTCCCGTCCACATCCTCAATCCGACAACCCTCCGCCTTTCGCGCAAAAAACGGCTCACCACCCACCCCACGAAACGCCCGCACCGGTGAGTTCACCCCGCCGGGAATCACCGCCAGGGCCCGCTCAAACAACTCCCTCGACCCCGCCCGCCCTCGAACCGCTCTCCGAATCACCCGCCGCCCTGTCTCGCTTTGTCAAACGCCGCATCAAAAGCCACCGCACTCGGCGCAAAATCCATCTTCCGCACAAACGCCGCCGCCTCCGTCGCCCCGTGTTCACGGTCCATCCCTAAATCCTCCCACTCCACCGACAACGGCCCTTGATAACCCACCCGATTCAAATTCCGGATCACCTCCTCAAACTCAATCCGTCCCCGCCCCAACGAACGAAAATCCCAAAACCGCCCCGCCTCCCCAAATCCAGTATGGCCCCCGAAAACCCCCACCCGGGTCGGCACCGGCGACCACCACACATCCTTCATGTGCGCATGATAAATCCGGTCCCCAAACTCCAAAATAAACCCGGCATAATCCACCCCCTGATAGCCCAAATGCGATGGATCATAATTGAACCCAAACTCCGGCCGACGACCCAACACCTCCAGCGCTCTGGCCGCACTCGCCCCATCAAACGCAATCTCCGTCGGATGCACCTCCAACGCAAACCGCACCCCACACGACCTAAACTCATCCAAAATCGGATGCCACGCCTCCGCAAACGCCCCAAACCCATCCTCAATCTGCCCCGGAGAGACCGGAGGAAAACTGTAAAGCAAATGCCAAATCGGCGAACCCGTGAACCCGTTCACCACCTTCACCCCCAAGTTCTTCGCCGCCCGCGCCGTCCGCATCATCTCCTCCGCCGCACGCTTCCGCACCCCCTCGGCCTTCCCATCCCCCCACACATGCGGCGGCAGAATCGCCTGATGCCTCTCATCAATCACATCACAAACCGCCTGGCCCACCAAATGATTGGAAATCGCCCAAGTCTTCAGCCCGTGCCGCGCCAACAACTCATGCCGCCCATCGCAATACTCCTTCGATTCCGACGCCTTCACCACATCAAAATGATCGCCCCAACACGCCAATTCCAAACCGTCATACCCAAACCCCTCCGCCTTCGCCGCAAGCGTTTCCAAAGGCAAATCCGCCCATTGGCCAGTAAACAACGTGACAGGTCGTGACATAAGCGTTCCCCTCAAAACTTAATCTTTACCCATTGTTTCGTCTTCGACGACGTCTCAATCGCCTCCAGAACCACCTGGTTCCGATACCCATCTTCAAACGTCGGCTGCACACTCTTCCCCGCCACCACCGCCTTCACAAAATCGGCCAGCGTATGAACAAACGTGTGCTCGTAGCCAATGATATGTCCTCCCGGCCACCACGCGTTCGCGTAACGATGCGCGGCATCCGTCACCAAAATATCGCGGAACCCCTGCCGACCATCCGGATCCAACCGATGGTAAAACTTCAATCGGTTCATATCCTCAAAATCAAAATACAGCGACCCCTTCGACCCGTTGACCTCAATCTGAATCCCGTTCTTCCGACCCGGCGCAAATCGCGTCGCCTCGAGGTTCAGCAACGCCCCTCCCTTGAACCGCCCCATCGCCATCGCCGCATCATCCACCGTCACCCGCCCCATCTTCTTGCCCCCTTTGGCGGACAACCCACCCTCTTGCTCCGGCAACGGCCGCTCCTTGATGAAGGTGTGTAACATCCCGCACACCTCATCGATCTCGCCCACCAAATAGCGGCCCAAATCAATAATATGGGCATTGATGTCTCCATGCGCTCCGCTCCCCGCAATCTTCCCCTGCAACCGCCAGACCAAAGGAAAGTTCGGATCCACAATCCAATCCTGCAAATAACGAGCCCGATAATGATAAATCTCCCCCAACTCTCCCGCCTCAATCATCTCCCGCGCCAGCACCATCGCCGGAATCCGCCGATAATTATGACAGACCATATTCACCCGTCGGGTGGCCTTCGCCGCATCCCGCATCGCCCGCGCCTCGTCCACCGTCACCGCCAACGGCTTCTCACACAACACCGCCTTGCCCGCCTTCAACGCCGCAATCGAAATCTCCGCATGCGTGTCGTTGGCCGTCGTCACATCCACAATGTCAATCTCCGGATCCGCCACCACCTCCCGCCAATCCCCACTCACCTTCTCCCAACCCAATTGCCTCGCCGCCTTCTTCGCCGCCTCCAAATCTCGTCCGCAAATGGTATGCAACACCGGCCGGGCCGGTAACTCAAAAAAATGCGGTGCCTGTCGCCACCCATTCGAATGGGCCTTGCCCATAAACTTGTACCCGATCATCCCGACATTCAGCCTGTCCTTCATCGAATCCTTTCTCTGCGATTCCGCATCTCCAGAATGTGATTTTCTCACAACCGCGCCAAACTAGGCAACCTCTTAGTCCCCAACCGGCAACAAAACCGTTCGCCGCACCCCACCCGAATCAAGCTCCAACACCACCGGTTCGCCCGAAGCAGAAACCCCGGCCACATAAGGCAATTGTCCAGGATGGGCCACCTCACGCTCATTCACCGCAATCAACACGTCTCCTGGCTTCACGCCCGCCTGCGCCGACAAACTTCCCTCCTCCACCGCCCGAATCTGCCACCCTCGCCCCCCCTCCCGAACCGCCACGCGCGGCCCCAACCCCAGACCCAACTCGATCCGGCGCACCGGCAACCCCTGAATCAACGAATCCACCGTCCACATCAACTCCTGCCCCCCCAAGGCCGGAGCGCCCACCGTCGTGCGCGCCTTCTCCTTGGGCAACAAAATGCCCGCCACCCGACCATCCCCATCCACCACCCCCCCTCCCACCCAGCCCTCCGGCACATTCCGATCCAGCATCATCGGCTTCAATCCGTTCCCCCCCTCCAACGCCACATGCGCCCGTAACGCTCCCGTCCCTCCCTCAAACCCCAGCACATGCACCGCATCCCCAATCGCCAAATCCGCCCCATCCCGCCAATCCAACGCCATCGGCGCAGACTCCTCCAGCCCCACCACCGCAATCCCGGTCAACCCGTCCCTCCCGGATACTTTCCCCAAACGCACCGAACCATCCCGCAACACCACCTCCACCTCCCCCGTCACCCGCTCGGGCAACCACGTCAGCACCGTCCGCGGCGTCCCCGCAAGAATTCCACTCGTCACCAACGGCACCGCCCCGGACGCCGCACCACGCCCCACCGTCTCCGAAACCCGGCGTCTCACCATCACCACCGCATTCAACCACTCCGGATTCAACCGTGTCACCTCCGTCGCCGCCGGACGCGGCTTGACCAACACCGGAGCCACATTG
>JBDNCR010000218.1:0-4232 GCA_046719555.1 Verrucomicrobiia bacterium
CGATCTCGATGGGCGGTTTTGATCCGGGGCACCGGTTTGTGCGGTTGCCTGAAAGGTTTGCAGAGGTCTGGGTGGAGGCGACGTGTTGCCGCACGGGCATTTGGGTGAGCGGGGAGCCTCAGGGGATTGGTGAGGGGGGAAGCCGTCTGCGGGGAGCCTTTTTGGCGAAGCGGGATGAGGAGGCTTGGAGGGTGTTGCACGATTTTTTGGTGCTCTGGGATCTGGCGGAGATGTTGGTCCGTCGGGAAGGGGACTTGAAGCGGCCCGACCGTTTTGGCGTGGGCATGTATTATCGGGAGCCGTGGATTTCGGTGGATCCTCGGGTGCGGATGATTGTGGGCGGGTTGGACCGGGCGGTAGATGCCCTTGATCGCGGGGGTCCCCATGCGGCGACCGGGCTGCTAAGCGAGATGTATGAGCGGCTTCGCGGCGCGTTGCCCGGGGTGGCGGTGACAGCGACGGGGCATGCGCATATTGATTTGGTCTGGTTGTGGCCCGAGCGGATCGGAGAAGCCAAAGCGATTCACACGTTTGCGAATGCTGAAAGCCTGATGCGGCGTTATCCGGAGTTTGTTTTTGGTTATTCCCAACCGGCGAGCTATCGGGCGGTGGAGCGGCGCTCACCTGAGCTGATGGAGCGGGTGCGAGCTTGGATCGTCGAAGGGCGCTGGGAGGCGGTGGGAGCGATGGAGGTGGAGAGTGATACGCATCTGCCGTGCGGGGAGGCGTTGGCCCGGAGTTTATTGTTGGGCCAGGAGGAGTTCCGGCGGCTGACCGGTTCACCGAGTCGGGTCTTGTGGCTTCCGGATGTGTTTGGATATTCGGCGGCGCTGCCACGGTTGATGCGGGAGACCGGGGTTGATTTTTTCTATACCACGAAGTTGGCGTGGAGCGCGGCGACGCAGTTTCCTTTCACGAGCTTCCGCTGGCGGGGTCATGACGGGGCTGAAGTGATCGCGCATGTCATGGGTTGTGATCAGGGTTACAATGCCGCAGGGTCGCCGCAGGAGATGATGGAGCCGGTCCGGTGCCATCGCCAGGTGGATCTTCACCCGGAGGTGCTGGTGCCAGTGGGTTATGGTGATGGTGGCGGCGGACCGACCGAGGAGATGTGTGAGCGAATGCGGCGTTATGCTGATTTGGCCGGGATGCCTAGCTCGCGATGGGGCCGGATTGATCGATTTTTTGAGCGGCTTAGGCCGCTCGCGAACCAACTGCCGGTGTGGGATGGGGAGATTTATCTGGAATATCACCGGGGCGTTTTCACGACGCACGTTGGGGTGAAACAGATTTTCCGCCATCTTGAAAGGTCGTTGCAAATTGAGGAGGCGGCCCGGGCGGTGACGGGAGGTGGCCCTGCCTCGGTTGAAACCTGGCGTCGGCTGGTTTTTGCCCAGTTTCACGACGACATTCCAGGAAGTTCGATCATGGAGGTCTATGAGGAGGGCGTGCCGGAACGGCAAGCGCTGGCCGATTCCTGCTTGAAGTCGGCCATGGAGATCTTGGGTGGCTCGGGTTGTGCCTGGTTTAATCCGTTGGCGCTGCCGCAGTCGGTGCTGCTGGAGGATACAGATTCTTTAATCTCGGTGCCACCGCTGGGGGTGGCTTCGGAGGCCCGTCCGGTGAGCGAGGAGGAAGGGTGCTCTTGGGATGGGCGCGTTTTGCGCAATGGCCGAGTGGAAGCGGAACTGACGGAGTGCGGTCGGATTGCGGCTTTACGGTTTGACGGTCATTCGGTGGCGGTGAGGGAGCCGATGGGCCAGTTGTGTTTGTTTAAGGATTACCCGGCGATGTTTGAGGCCTGGGACATCGACCGGAATACGGTGGCGAACCCTTTGCCTGGCGTGGGCGTTGTTGAGTTGGTTTCAGCCGGAGCGCGACGTTCTGCCGGTGGAGCGGTTTATGAGTTGGCCCTGACGGAGAAGAGCCGAGCCCGGGTCATTTACCGGGTGGAGGCGGGTTTGCCGGTTTTGAAAATTCGTTATGAGGTCGAGTGGCAGGATGAGGAGCTGCTTTTACAGGCGGTGTTCCCGACGAAGTATGCCGGACAGCAGGCGCGGTTTGGAGCTCCGTTTGGCAGTGTCCTCCGATCGCAGCGTTGTCGGTCGTTGGCAGCTGATGCGCAGTTTGAGTGTCCGGCGAGTCGTTGGGCGGTGGTGGCGGATGATGGGGAGGGGGAGGGTTTGGCTCTGGTGACCCGGGACCGGTATGGTTTTGGGTGTCGGGATGGGGTGCTGCATACGAGTTTGGTGCGGAGCGCGAAGGTGACCGATGCGGACCTTCATCAACCCCTTCGACGGCTGCGTTATGCTCATCGTTTTTCGGATATCGGCTCTCATGTTTTTGAAGTGGCTTTGGCCTGGGGTGGACGTGAGGTGGCCCGGGAGGAACAACCAGCAGCTTTGGCGGACCGTCTCTTTACGGTTCCGGTGCGGTGCGCTGGTCATGGGGTTTGGCCAAGCGGGATGAGGTTGGTCGGGGGTTCGAGTTTGGTGCCGGCTTGGGTGAAGCCGGCCGAGGATGGGCGGGGAATGGTGGTTCGCTTGCATGAGACGCGCGGACTTCGAGGTGAAGTGGGGTTGGATCTGGCGGAAGGGTGGCGGGCGGAACGGACCAACCTGCGGGAGCTTCCGGGGACTGCGATCCAACCTGGGTCACGGTTCGCCTTTGGCCCATCTGATTTGGTGAGCCTTCGCTTGTGGTTGGAAGGATGAGCGAGTGGTTGAGGCTGGAGGACGGTTCGCCGGGCCTTCAGCTCCTGAGAGGTTCTCAGGATCGGATGGCTTGATAGAGCGCGAGGGCGCGAAGGCGTTGGCGGCTGTGGTCAACGAGGGGTGGGGGGTAGGAGAGGGAGTTGGCTTCGGGCACCCAGCGGTTGATGAAACGACCTTCAGGGTCGAACTTTTCGGCCTGGCTGGTGGGGTTGAAGATGCGGAAGTAGGGTTGGGCATCGGTGCCGGTGGAGGCGGCCCATTGCCAGCCTCCGTTGTTGGCGGCGAGGTCGCCGTCGAAGAGGTGTTGCATGAAATAGCGTTCGCCCCACTGCCAGGAGATGAGGAGGTCTTTGGTGAGGAAGGAGGCAACGATCATGCGAAGGCGGTTGTGCATCCATCCGGTGGCGTTGAGCTGGCGCATGGCGGCGTCGACGATGGGATAGCCGGTGCGGCCTTCGCACCAGGCTTGGAAAAGGTCGTCTCGATTTTCCCAGGCGATGGCGTTGTATTCGGGCTTGAAACAGCCGGTGGCGACGTGGGGGAAGTGGGCGAGGATTGTCTTGTAGAAGTCGCGCCAGATGAGTTCTTGGCGGAAGATTTCGATTTCTTTGCGGGAATCTGGCTGATTTTTGAGGAGCTGTTGGACTTGGGAGGTGAGCCAGCGCGGGGAGATGGTGCCGAAGCGGAGGTGAGGGGAGAGGTGGGAGGTGCCGTCGAGGGCAGGAAGGTTGCGATGGGAGGCGTAGGTGTGGATGGAGGTCGAGGCGAAGGTTTTCCAGGTGTCCAGGGCGGCCTTTTCGCCCGCAGGGATCATGGGAATGCGCAGGGTGAAGCCGAGTTGATGGAGGGTGGGGAGGGGATCGGAGGGAAGGTTGGGCGGGACGGTGACTGAGGACGGACGGGGCAAGGGTTGGGGGAGAGGGCGCTGGAGCCAGGCCCGGGAGTAGGGAGTGAAGATGGCGTAGGGTTTTCCGTCAGGTTTGAGAACCGCGCCGGTGCCGTGGACGGTTTGATCGTGGAATCGGTGGACGGTGAGACCCGCGCGCTGACAGAGGGTGTGGAGGTCGGCATCCCGTTGAAGGGCGTAAGGTTCGACATCGTCGTTCCAATAAATGGCGGTGGCTTGGGCTTCGCGGGCGAGGGCGGGGATCACGGTGCGGGGGGGACCTTGGCGGATGATCAGGCGACCGCCGAGAACACGGAGATTTTTGTCGAGCGATTCGAGGGCCGCGAGAAGGTAGGCAACACGGGGAGCTCCCAGGTCAGGGGCTTGGAGGATGGTGGGATCAAAGATGAAGAACGGGACAATGGAGTCAGCTTGGCGGGCCGCGTGAGCAAGTGCGGGGTGATCCAGGGTGCGGAGGTCGCGACGAAACCAGACAAGGGCTCGATTCATAGGGGAAGGCTGGGAAGGTAACGGACGCTGGAGGAAAGGCAAAGGGCGGCAGCCCGGAGTCCGGGGGACCGTGGCGATTGGGGACGGGGTGGGCCAGCTGGAGCTCGGCTTGGGTTAGGCAG
>JBDNCR010000219.1:0-4212 GCA_046719555.1 Verrucomicrobiia bacterium
CCTGGCCCAGGGCGAGGCAGGCGACCGGTTGTCGGCCCAGGGAGACGTAGAGTTGCGCGCCGTAGTGAAGTCCCCGGGCAATGCCGTCAAGGATGCAGTTGGTGGTGCGGGGGAGGGTGGCGTTCATGGGGTTGGGTTCGCAAGGAGTTCCTGCGCACGTGCGGCGTCGTTGCGGATGGCTTGGGTCAGGGCCGGGAGCCCGTCAAAGGTCGAGATGGGCCGGAGGAATGCAGTGGGTTCGATGAAGAGGTCGGCCCCGTAGAGGTCGTGCTCGCCGTCGAGCAGATGGGTTTCGAGGTAAACGTCGGTGAGGTCGCCCACGGTAGGACGCGATCCGAGGTTGATGACGCTTGGATGCCGATGACCATCGGGGGTGAGGGTCCAGGCGGCGTAGACGCCCAGGGGTGGAAAACATTCGTCCTCGGTCCGGAGGTTCGCGGTGGGAAAGCCGAGGGACCGGCCCAACTTTCTGCCTTGGATGACGCGCCCGAAAATTTGGTAGGGGCGTCCGAGCCAATCCGAGGCTGCGGCCAGGTGCCCGGATTGAACGGCTTGGCGGATTCGACTCGAACTGATCGCTTCTCCCGCGGCAGTCACGTCTGGCGATACCCGGCAGTGGATTCCCCGGAGCTGACAGGCGTGGGCCAGGAGGGCTGTGTCGCCGGTCCGATCGCGGCCAAAGCGCCAACGGGTGCCGACGCGGACTTCTCGGATCGAGGGGAGGAAGGTGAATAATTCGTCAAGGAAGGCTGGGGCTTCCTGGCGGGAACGGTCGAGGTTGAAGGGAAAGGCCAACACTCCGCCGACTTTCCATTGGTTGAGGAGCGTGGTTTTGTGGGGCAAGCCGGTGAGGAGCGGTGGGGCGCGGTCGGGACGGAGAATGCGTGCGGGGTGGGGATCGAAGGTGAAGACCAGGACCGAGCGGGCTCCGTCGGGAGGGAGGTCGCCCAAAATCACCTCCCGATGACCCCGGTGAAGACCGTCAAAAAAACCGATGGCGAGCGTGGTGGCCTGCTGCTTTCTGGCCTCTTCGAGGGAGCGGAAGACCGGAATCATCGGCCGTCAGACCCGCCGGATGCGGGAGATCTCAGGCAATGAGATGAGGTTCTGGTGCAGAAAGCTTTCATCTTGGGCCTCTTGCAATTGGGGCCAAGTCACGGCCTTTTCCAGGGAGAAGTTGCCCGATTTGGTGCGGGTTAGTTGAACGAGGTGGGCGCCGCAGCCGAGAGTTTGCCCCAGGTCGTGGGCGTAGGTGCGGACGTAGAATCCTTTGGTGCAGGCGATCCGGAAACGGACCAACGGCAGATCGATGCGAAGGACTTCTGAGTGATAAACATGAACCAGCCGGGGCTCCCGCACAATTTCCTTGCCCTGGCGGGCGAGTTTATAAAGGGGAACGCCGCCTTTTTTGACGGCTGAAACCATCGGTGGTGTTTGGTAAAAATCGCCCCGGAATTTGGCCATGGCCGTTTCGATCTCTTGGTGGGACAACGGGGGGACCTCCCGGGTCTCGAGCACCTGACCATCGGCGTCCTGGCTGTCGGTGGTTTGGCCGAGCTTGAAGGTGCCGACGTATTCTTTGTCCTCGGCCATGAGCAGGTCTTGAATCCGGGTCGCTTTGCCGAAGAGGAGCATGAGCAGGCCGGTGGCCATCGGGTCGAGCGTGCCGCAGTGACCGACTTTTTTCTGACCAAATCGCTTTCGGACAAAATCGACCATGTCATGGGAGGTGTGGCCGGTGGGTTTGTCGATCAGGAGTAAGCCGTCAAGTTGGGGTTGAACTGGTGGGGGCATGATCGTTTCAGGTTGAGGGGAGGGCGTTGACCAGCTCGCGCAACGCGATGCGAAGGTCTTCGGTCAGGGTGACCGGATTTCCTTTCAGATTGATTCCAGCGGCTCCGGGGTGTCCGCCGCCACCAAACCTGAGGGCAAATGCGCTGACATCGACCGCGCCTTTGGATCTGAGGCTGACTTTTAGTGTTTCGGGGCCGCGCTGTTCAAACAAGGCGGACACAATCACCGGGCCGACTTCGAGCAAGCGTTCGACCAGACCTTCGGTATCCTCCGGCCAGGCGCCGGTGGCGGCAAACATGGCTGGGTCCAGGAAGCCCAGAGCTAGCCGACCGTTACAGTCGAACTCAGCCCGCTGCAGGAACGCCCGGGCGAGGTTGAACCGTTCCGGAGTCACGTTCTGGTAACACCAACGGGCAAGTTCGGTCACGTCAGCCCCGGCTTCGGCCAAACGCGCGGCGGCCCGAAAGGTGTCCGGACTGGTGCCCCGGTGACGGAACGATCCGGTGTCGGTCGTGATTCCGACAAAAAGGTTAGCGGCAACCTCGGCGTTCAAGGGCAGGACGCCGGATTCAATGAGTTCCTGAACCAAACTGGCGGTTGAAGGCAACTCCGGCCGCACCACGTTCTGGGTGGCGTAGCGCGTGTTGGAGACATGGTGATCCAGGTTCAGATCCACCGCCCGGCCCCAGCTGAGGAAGGTCTGGCCCAGCCGTTCGCGAGTCGAACAGTCGAGGGCCACAAGGCAATCGACTTGGGGCGGTTCTCCCGGGGTGACCTCCAGCAGCGTGGCGCCGGGCAGAAAGGTAAACAGTCGAGACATCCCGTCCTGGTTCCAGGCCCGAACCGACTTTCCGGCAGCTTGGAGGGAGAGGGCCAGGCCGAGGGTGGAGCCGAGCGCATCGCCATCGGGACGTTCGTGACTGATGAGCCCGATCGATTGGGAGGTGGCGAGGAGGGTAAGGGCGTCGGCCAGGGATGCGTCTTTCATGGGAAAATCGGGAGAGATAAGCAGGCTCGATGACGTCGGGCAAAGCCAATCTCCTTTCACTGTCGCCGAGCGCGAGATGGTTTCAAGCGGGTAAACCCACCGTTTCTGGCTTCATCGAGGGCCGGAGCACCGAGGGGTCGTCTCCTACCATTTTCTAACTGCTTTTCCCCAGGATTCCGGCAGATTCTTCGGCCTATGTTTGTTGATCGTGTCCGGGTTTGGGCCAAAGCCGGCCGGGGAGGGAACGGCTCTGCCAGTTTCCGGCGCGAGAAGTTTATCCCGCTTGGGGGGCCGGATGGCGGGGATGGCGGCCATGGCGGCCATGTCATTGTTCGAGTCAATGCCCAGTTGAATAATCTCCAGGCCCTGAAGTTCAAGCCGCACCTGTTTGCCGGACACGGAGCCAATGGGATGGGTGCCCAGAAACACGGCAAGCGGGGGAAGGACTTGATCGTTGAGGTTCCGCCGGGGACGGCCATCTTTCATCTGGCGACAGCCGATGAGGAGTTTGAGCGAGCGGCCGATGAATCGACGGCCGAGCTGGTCCATGACCTGACCGAGGCCGGCGCGGAGATTATTTTGTGCAAGGGCGGTCGGGGCGGCTGGGGCAATGTTCATTTCAAATCCCCGACCAACCAGGCTCCGACGACTGCCGTGGAGGGGAAGGAAGGGGAGAAAGGGCAGTTTCTTTTTGAATTGAAGTCGATTGCGGATATTGGGTTGGTCGGGTTTCCGAATGCGGGCAAATCGAGCCTGCTAGGCGCGCTTTCTGCCGCCAAACCCAAGGTGGCCTCTTATCCCTTCACCACCCTGGAGCCGGTGATTGGCACGATCCAATTCGATGATTTTTCCCGCCTGACCATGGCGGATGTGCCGGGGTTGATTGAGGGGGCTCATGCGGGAGTGGGCCTGGGCCATGATTTCCTCCGTCACATTGAGCGTTGCCGGGCTCTGGCTTTTGTCATCGATATGGCTGGGTCCGAGGGCCGCAACCCGCTCGAGGATTATCGTCAGCTTCGCAAAGAAATTAACTTATACGATGCTACGTTGAGTGATCGGGCTCATTTCGTCGTAGCCAATAAGATGGACCTTCCCGAAGCGGAAACGTATCTGGCTGCTTTCCGGCGTCGGGTGAAGTGTCCGATTTTTCCCGTTTCCATTGCGAAAGCTGAGGGGCTTGAAGCTTTGAAAGTGCACCTGCGGGAGTCGGCATGAAACGGGGTTCAGCACGTCTGTTTCAAAAAGGGGTTCCCATGGGCATCCTCGCGGGCATTTTAGGATTTGTCGGATGGCTGCCTGGACTCTGGGCTCAAACGAAACCGAATCGCGCCGATTCTCTTCAAGCCCCGTCGGCTAACTCCACGGGCCCGGCCGAACTGGCCGCGGCGGTATCGTCTTCAGCACCTGCGTTGACTCCGCCGCCCCAGGCT
>JBDNCR010000022.1:0-10726 GCA_046719555.1 Verrucomicrobiia bacterium
TCGGCCGAGTCCAAGGTTGCCAAATCGGGATGCCGTTCAAAATCCTGAGAGGCGACCTGGTCATCGGTCGCTGCAAAGTGGTCGAAGTCCGGGAAAGCATCAGTGCCGCCCTGGTCGAGACCGAAGCTAGAAAAGAAGAGGTGCGCGTGGGTGACCGCGTGCTCCTCGAAACCACGCAATAACATTTATGGAAGTTAAGGCCATCACACGATACGCGAGAATCGCTCCGGCGAAGGCGAGAGACTTTGCCCGGCACATTCGGGGTCTGCCGGTCGAGGCCGCTCTCGACATGCTCGCTTTCTCCTCGCAGAAGGGGGCGCATCTCCTTCGCAAAACCTTGGCCTCGGCCGTCGCCAACGCGGAAAACAACAACGGCCTAAACCGCGCCATCCTCTTTGTCAAAGAAGCCGCGATCGACCAAGGACCGGCCTTGAAACGTTTTCAACCGGCAGCGCGGGGTTCCGCCGCACCGCTCAAAAAGCGGATGAGCCACATTAAAGTCATTGTGGCCGAGCGCGAGGAAGACCCGGAATCGGCGCAAAAACCGGCCCGCAAGTCGCGTGCGACCCGCAAACCCGCCTCTGGTAACTAATCGGAACTGAAACTATGGGACAAAAAGTTCATCCTTACGGCTTCCGCCTCGCGGTCCGTCGCAACTGGAAATCGATGTGGTATGCCAACAAGAAAGATTTTCCCGTCTTCCTGTTGGAGGACCAGACGATCCGCGGCTTTCTGAAAAAGCGGCTGGCCGGTGCGGCGATCTCTCGCATCACGTTGGAGCGGGCGGCCAATCGTGTCCGGGTCAACGTGTTCACCGCTCGCCCGGGCGTGGTGATCGGGCGGAAAGCCAGCGAACTGGACAAGCTCAAAGAAGAGGTCCGCGCGCTGGTTCCGCAACGCGAGGTGATGCTCGACGTGAAAGAAATCAAAACCCCTGAGCTGGACGCTCAGCTGGTGGCCGAGAATGTGGCCTTGCAACTGGAACGGCGGATTTCCTTCCGTCGCGCCATGAAAAAGGCGGTGCAGACCACGATGGACTTTGGCGCCGAAGGGATCAAAATTCGGTGCTCCGGTCGTCTCCAAGGGGCTGAAATTGCCCGTTCAGAAGAATATCGCGAAGGCAAAGTGCCGCTGCACACGCTCCGCGCGAACATTGACTATGGCTTTGCCGAAGCCAATACCGTGGCCGGTAAAATCGGCGTAAAAGTTTGGATCTGTCTTAAAGACGAAGACGCGGCCGTTGCCGCCTGACGCCCTATGCCTCTTCTCCCGAAACGAGTTAAATATCGCAAAACTCAGCGCGGCTCTCGCGCGGGCAACGCGACCCGTTGCACCAGTCTTTCGTTTGGAGCCTTTGGTTTGCAAACGCTCGACCGCGGTTGGCTGACCAACACGCAGATTGAAGCCGCTCGTGTCGCCTTGACCCGGAACATGAAGCGGAAGGGTAAACTGTGGATTCGGGTTTTCCCGGACAAATCTGTGACGGCCCGGCCGCCAGAAACGCGGATGGGTAAAGGAAAAGGTAACCCGGAATACTGGGTTTCGGTGATCCGACCGGGAACGGTCCTCTTTGAACTGGATGGTCTATCGGAAACGGTGGCCCGCGAATCTCTCCGCCTGGCCGCGACCAAGCTCCCTTTCCAAACCCGATTCATCACTCGCGAAAGGAAACTCACGGTATGAAAATGGCCGAAGTCAACGCCCTGACCGATGCCGAGCTCCGGCAGAAAGCCGGTGAACTCCGCGCCGAGCGGCTCAACCTCCGTCTCCAACAACAAACCGGACGCTTGGAAAAGCCCAGCCGTCTTCGTGATGTCCGCCGGGACATTGCCCGAGTTGAAACGGCACTCTCCGCCCGGAAAGCGGCCAAAGCCTGAACCCCTGCATCCTTATGAGCCAAACCGTTACCCCCGACCTTCCCGCACCGCGGCCTAAAGTTCTCAAAGAGCGAGTTGGCGAGGTGGTCTCTGATAAAATGCAGAAGACCATTGTCGTCCGCGTCTCCCGCCGCACCCAGCATCCCCGTTTTAAGAAAATCATCACGGTGAATAAGAAGTTTTATGTCCATGACGAAAACGGCGAAGCCAAGGTTGGCGATCGCGTCCGGATCGTCGAATCCCGGCCCATGAGCAAGCTCAAACGCTGGCGCCTGGCCGAAATCATCAAGGCCTGATCCTATGATCCAAATTCGTTCCTGGGTTGATGTGGCTGACAATACCGGAGCACGCCGGGCCACCATGATTGGCGTGATTGGGAAAAGGACCCTCTTTGCACGGGTCGGAGACATCATCACCGCCAACGTCAAAGAGGCCGCGCCCGATGGCACGGTGAAGAAGAGCGAAGTGGTGCGGGCGGTGGTCGTCCGGACCAAACAGCCGATCCGTCGCTCAGACGGTTCCTACCTCCGTTTTGACAACAATGCGGTGGTCATCATCGACAAAGATCTTAACCCCCGCGGCACCCGGATCTTCGGTCCGGTGGCCCGGGAACTGCGCGAGAAGAACTTCATGAAGATCATCTCCCTCGCCCCAGAAGTCCTATGAAGAAACGTTTCCACGTCAAAAAAGACGATGAGGTGGCCATCATCTCGGGTGCGCACAAAGGCCAGAAAGGTAAAGTCCTCCAGGTCCTGACCAAGAAGGACCGGGTCATTGTCGAAGGCGTGAACCTTGTCAAAAAGGCGGTCCGCGCCTCCCAGAACAACCCTAAAGGCGGGTTTGAGGAAAAGGAGGGAGCCATCCACATTTCCAATGTTCGGCTGGTCCAGCCTGCTGCCGTCCCCGCCAAAAAGTAAACACGTCCTATGGTCGAATCTGATTTGCGCAAAGAATATCGTGAGGTCATCGTTCCAGCTCTGCAACAGAGCCGGGGCTACACCAACCCCATGCGCGTTCCCAAAGTCTCCAAAGTGGTGGTCAACTGTTGCTTGGGCTCGCATCCGGAACTCAAGCAGGCCTTGGATGATGCGGCCAAAGATATTGAAATCATCACCGGCCAAAAACCGGTCCGGACCAAAGCCACCAAGAGCATCTCGAACTTCAAACTCCGGGCCGGCCAGGACATTGGCTTGAAGGTCACGCTGCGCGGGCAGCGGATGTATGAGTTTTTGCTGCGGCTGATCCGCATGGCTCTGCCCCGCATTCGCGACTTCCGGGGCGTTTCCACCAAAGCCTTCGACGGGCGCGGCGGCTACACCCTTGGCATCAAGGATCACACCATCTTCCCGGAAATCGAACTCGATAAAATCAAGCGGACCATCGGGATGGACATCACCATTGTCACCACGGGCCGCTCCAAAGAAGAAACCAAAGAACTGCTGGCCCTCATGGGCATGCCGTTCGCTGACCGGTCGGCCCAGAAAACCACCGCCGCCGTTAACAACTGAACCCTGCCATGGCCAAAAAATCCTGGATCGCCAAACAAAAGCGCCCCGCGAAATTCGCGAGCCGCAAGTACAATCGCTGCAACCTCTCCGGTCGTCGCCGTGCCTTTATCCGCAAATTCGGCCTGAGCCGGATTGCCTTTCGTGAACTCGCTCTGCGTGGAGAGATCCCCGGGGTGGTCAAAGCTAGTTGGTAAACCGTTATGCAAACCGATCCTCTCGGAGATTTTCTGACTCAAATCCGCAATGCCAACACCGCAGCGTTGCCCGAGGTTGTCTCCCCCTACTCCAAACTGAAAAGTGAAGTGGGCCAGGTGCTCAAGCGCGAAGGCTTCATTGCCGACTGCGAACTGACCAAGCACCAGGATAAACCTGCCCTGAAGCTGACGATGAAAACGGGTTCCGGTCCGAAAGCCATTCGTGGGCTCAAGCGGGTTTCCCGGCCTGGCTTGCGTCGTTATGTGGGCTCCGCGGATATTCCCCGGGTGCTCGGTGGTCTTGGCGTGGCGGTCCTTTCCACCTCCCGAGGCATCCTGACCGGTCACGAAGCCAAGAAACAAAATGTGGGAGGCGAAGTCCTCCTCTACGTCTGGTAACTGTCTATGTCCCGAATCGGAAAAGCTCCAATCCTTATCCCGGACAAAGTTAAAGTCCGGCTCGACGGGCGCCGTGTCCATGTGGAAGGTCCCAAAGGCAAGCTCGACCTGGAAATCCCAGGGCGGGTTGATGCTGCTGTGGATGGCAACCAAATCGTTTTCACCCGCAAAGGGGACTCCGGCCAGGACAAAGCCATGCACGGACTGGCCCGGGCGCTGGTCAACAACATGGTCCTCGGTGCGACCAAAGGTTTCCAAAAGAAACTGGAGATCAACGGCGTCGGATTCAAAGCCGCGGTCCAGGGCAAAGTTCTCAATCTCAGCCTCGGTTTCTCCCATCCCATTAAATATCCGATCCCCGAAGGGATTAAGATCACTGTCGAGGACAACACCAAACTGACGGTGGAAGGCATCGACAAACAGCTGGTCGGCGCCGTGGCGGCCGACATCCGCAGCTTCTATCCGCCTGAACCCTACAAGGGCAAAGGGGTCAAATACGCCGATGAGGTCATTCGCCGCAAGGAAGGCAAGACCGCTCAAAGCAAATAACATCCGCCTATGAAGTCTTCCCGCAAAACACGCTCCTTCAAACGAGAACGCCTTCATGCGCGTATCCGCAAGAAAGTGGCTGGGGTTCCCGAGCGGCCCCGGCTCAATGTCGCCTTTACCGGCACCCACATTTACGCCCAAATCATCGACGACGAAGCGGGGAAAACCCTCGTTGCGGTGGCCACCACAGAAAAAGCACTCAAGCCCCAGGCCCTGAAGCCGAACAAATCGGGGGCCGAAGCCGTGGGCAAGCTCTTGGCTGAGCGTGCCATCGCCAACAAGATCGAGACCGTGGTCTTCGATCGCGGTGGTCTCAAGTTCCACGGTAAAGTCAAAGCCCTCGCCGACGCTGCCCGCGAAGGCGGATTGAAATTCTAATTATGGAAGAAGCATCCTCCCCAATTCTCGCCGTCTCTGGCCCTGTCCCTCCTGAAGCGGAGGGCCGTTCGGCCGATTCCAACTACCGGGGCGGCGATCGCCGTGGAGCCCGCCAAGCTGGTTCCCGTGGAGACCGCCGTGGTCCGCGTCGCGAGGATCGTCCCGCCCGCAATCCCGAAGAGAAGGAACTCATTGAAAAGGTGGTCTTCATTAACCGCTGCGCCAAAGTGGTGAAAGGTGGGCGTCGCTTTAGTTTTTCCGCCTTGATTGTGGTGGGAGACGGCGCCGGCAAGGTGGGTGTTGGTTTCGGAAAGGCCAATGAGGTTTCTGAAGCCATCCGAAAAGGGAACGAGGATGCGCGCGGCAACCTTTTGGAAGTGGCCTTGGAACGCTCCACCATTCCCCACGAGGTGGTGGGAGAGTTTGGCGGCAGCCGAGTTCTTCTGAAGCCTGCCTCGGAAGGGACCGGGTTGATCGCTGGCGGGGGAGCCCGGGCAGTGGTTGAAGCCGCGGGGATCAAAGATGTTCTCTCCAAATCCCTGGGTTCGAGCAACCCGGCCAATGTGGTCAAGGCCACCCTTGACGCGCTCCTTCAGCTTCGGAAGCGGGAGGAGATTTTCAAAGCCCGCGGACGGTCTCTCAAGCCCGCCGCCTCAAGAGAGTAATCACCCATGCAACTTCACGATCTCAAGCCCCGTCCTGGGGCCAAGCACCGCGTCAAACGTCTCGGCTGTGGCGAAAGCTCCGGCCATGGAAAAACCTCGGGCAAAGGCCACAAAGGCCAAAAAGCCCGCTCGGGAGGGAGCATCCGGCTCGGGTTCGAAGGCGGTCAAATGCCCATTTACCGTCGCCTGCCCAAACGGGGCTTTAACAACGCCAGTTTCGCCACCCGCTACTGTCCGGTGAATCTTTCAGCGCTCAACGCCTTCGAGAACGGAGCCACGGTGGATGAAGCGGCCCTCCGGGCCCGACGAATCGTCACGGGGCGTTGGGACGGCGTGAAGATTCTCGGTTCGGGAGAGCTCAAAAAATCACTTCAGGTCGTGGCCAGTGCCTTTAGTGCGTCGGCCAAAACGAAAATCGAACAGGCTGGAGGCTCGGCCACGGTTCCCACTCCGGCACCCCAGCCCAAGACGTCCGCCACGTAAACGGGCGGATCGGGCGGAGGGTCACTCCGGCCGCCTGTCCCCCTGAAGTTTAACGTTCATGGTCTCCGCCTTCGTCAACTGTTTCAAGATTCCGGAACTGCGCCAGCGCATTTTGTTTACCCTGATGCTGTTGGTGATTGTTCGACTCGGGTCGATGATTCCGTGTCCGGGAATTGATCCCCGCGTGCTGGGCGAATATTTCAAGACGGTCCTGGAGCAGAGCCAACAAGGTTCGGTGGTCGGCTTATTCAATCTCTTCAGTGGCGGAGCGCTGGAGAATTGCGCGATCTTTTCGCTTACCATCATGCCCTATATTTCGGCCAGCATCGTCATGCAGTTGGCCGTCAATGTCATTCCCCAGCTCGGCAAAATTCAGCGGGAAGAAGGGGGACGTCAAAAGATCACGCAATACACCCGGTTGGGAACCCTGTTTCTGTGCATCGTCCAAGGCTACTTTTTGGCCCTGAGTTTCGAGCGTCCCGAACAGATTGCGCTTCTGAGTGGCATTGGCGATGTGATCGCCCGAATGGGACCGCTGGTGCCCGAGCCAGGCTGGACCTTCCGCTTCATCACCGTGGTCACGTTGACCTCCGGCACCATGTTCCTGATGTGGCTTGGCGAACAGATTACCGATAAAGGGATTGGTAACGGGATCTCTCTGATCATCACGGTGGGGATTGTGGCGCAACTGCCCAGCGCCCTGACCGCGGCGTGGAACATTTTCAACCCGCCAGCCGGTAGCGATCAGGCGCCGTTGTCACCGTTCTTGATCGTGCTCCTGGTGGCCTTTCTTCTGGCGGTGATTGCCTCGGCCATCACTTTGACCCAGGCCGTGCGGAAAATTCCGGTGCAATACGCCAAACAGGTGCGGGGCAACCGGGTTTATGGCGGACAAAGTTCCTTCCTTCCGTTGAAGGTGAACTATTCGGGGGTGATGCCGATTATTTTTGCCAATGCCCTGCTGATTTTCCCGGCAACGTTCATTGACCTGATGTTCGGCCGGATGGAATGGTCGGGCCGGATCATTGCTTGGTTCACGCCGGGCACGGCGTTCTACATTCTCTGCTCCTCGGCCCTGGTCTTCTTTTTCTCCTTTTTTTGGGTGGCCATGGTTTTTAATCCGAACCAGATCGCTGATGACATGAAGCGGAACGGCGGGTTCATTCCTGGGGTGCGTCCGGGAGAGCCGACGGCGCGGATGCTCGATTTTGCCATGACCCGGTTGACGTTTGCGGGGGCGATCTTTCTCACCCTCCTGGCGGTGTTGCCGATGCTGGTGCAAACGAACCTCGGGATTCCCTACATCACGGCCCAGTTTTTTGGGGGGACCAGCCTTTTGATCATTGTGGGCGTCATGCTGGATACGATGCGTCAAACCGAGACCTATCTTCTTCAGCGTCATTACGATGGCTTTCTGAAAAAGGGAAAGATTCGTGGACGCTCCGCCGTGCCGGCTGCTTCGTCTGGGCAGGCTGTTCCTGAGGAAAAGATGGTCTGGCTGGCTTTGATCATTGGGCTGATCGCGGCTGGGGGCGTTGTTGCGAGCCTCCTTTAATGTTTCCGACCATGATCCCGATCAAAACCCCAGCGGATGCCGAGAAGATGCGCCGGAGCTGTCGGCTGGTGCGGGAGATTTTGGATCAGGTCGTCAGCCGCGTTGCCCCGGGAGCCACCACGCGGGACATTGACCAAATGGCCGCCGATTTGATTCGGCAAAGTGGGGCGCGAAGCGCCTTCCTGGGTTACCGGAATTTTCCGGGTCACATCTGCATTTCTGTTAATGAAGAGGTGGTTCACGGCATCGGAGGGCCGCGCCGGATCAATTACGGGGACGTGGTCAAACTCGACATCGGCATTTTCCTTGATGGATGGGTCGGGGACACGGCCACCACCGTGGCGGTGGGGATTGTGGACCCGGCGATTGAGAAGCTGCTGCGGACGACAGAAGAGGCGCTCCATTGCGGCATTGCCGAGGCGCTGCCGGGCAATCGGTTGCACGATATCGGCCATGCCATCTATTCCAGGGTAACTCGGGAAGGCTATTCGGTGGTGCGCGAGTTTGTGGGGCACGGCGTGGGGCGGAAATTGCATGAAGAGCCCCAGGTGCCGAACTATGGAAAGCCGGGCACCGGGCCGCGGCTGAAACCGGGCATGGTTTTGGCCATTGAACCGATGGTGAACATGGGCCGCGCCGACGTGCGCATCTTGGCCGACGGCTGGACGGTGGTCACCGCCGATGGTCGTCCTTCGGCTCATTTCGAGCACACCGTTCTGGTGACGGAAGGTGAACCCGAAATTCTCACCCACCGAGAAATTTCCGCAGCCAAATGAATCCTTTCTTGCCAGCCCGTGACTTTTTGCTAAACCTTTTCCCTTGCGTCTTCTCTTGGGGGAAGGCGCATTTCTGTCCTTTGACCCGGAACGATCCACCGACAACCTTGTCCTATTTTTAAACAGAGCACTGGAGCCCATCATGAAAGTTAGAGCCTCGGTCCGCCGCCGCACCTCGGATTGCCAAGTGATCCGGCGCAAAGGACGGATTTATATCATCAACAAAAAGAATCCCCGCCTCAAACAGCGGCAGGGTTAATCGTTTTTCGTTATGCCACGCATTCTCGGTATCGACATCCCTGGCGACAAGCGCCTGGAAATTTCTCTTCGCTACATCTATGGAATCGGGCCGACCCGCGCGGCGCAGATTTGTGAGGAGGCCGACATCAGCCCGGATCTCCGTGCGCGGGAGCTGACGGACCAGCAGATCAATCGGATCATCCAGATCATTCAAGCCAACGGTTTTCTGATTGAGGGCGATTTGCGGCGGGACATTCAGCAGAATTTGAAGCGGTTGCAGGCCATCAACTGCTATCGCGGCCAGCGTCATCGGCGCGGTCTCCCGGTGCGCGGGCAGCGCACATCCACCAATGCGCGGACCCGGAAAGGTCCTCGCCGCACGGTCGGCGTCATCCGCAACAAAGACGCCAAGGCCGGAAAAGTCTAAACGATAGGAGCACTCCATGGCGGAAGTAAAAAAAGGCGCGGGCAAGACCGCGAAGAGCAAGGCGCCCGAAGCGAAAGCGCCCAAACCGGCGGAAGCCGTTGACTTGACCTCCCTTTCTCTTGATCCCAATGCCGAGGTTAAGCCGGCCAAGATCATCAAGGCTAAGGGCAGCAAAAATGTGACCCAGGGAATCGCCCATATTTTGGCGACTTTTAACAACACCCAGGTCACCATCACTGACCTTCGCGGCAACGTCATTGGCTGGTCCACCTCGGGCAAATGTGGCTTCCGCGGCTCGAAAAAATCGACGGCCTATGTGGCTCAAGTGGTCGCGCACGATGCTTGCCGTCAGGCTATGGCCCACGGTCTGAAAGAGGTCGAAGCGCGGGTCAAAGGCCCGGGCACAGGCCGCGAATCGGCGGTCCGTGCGCTCCAGTCCATTGGGCTTGAAGTGACGGCCATCCGGGATGTCACCCCGATTCCGCATAACGGTTGCCGCTTGCGCAAGCAACGCCGCGTCTGATTGGAAACCTTAACCCGCTCAACTCTTATGGCTCGTTACACTGGACCTCGCAGCAAAATCAGCCGCCGTTTCGGCATTCCCATTTTTGGCCCGTCCAAGGCGCTGGAAAAACGGAACTTCCCTCCTGGCGTCCATGGCGCCAAAGGCCGTCGCAAGCAATCGGAATATGCGGTTGCCCTTGGGGAAAAACAGAAATTGAAGATGATGTATGGCGTGCTGGAAAAGCAGTTCCGCCGTTATTACGAAGTGGCCAGTGCCAAGCGTGGGGTGACTGGGGAGTTGATGCTTCAGATGCTGGAAACCCGATTGGACAACATCGTTTTCCGTCTGGGGTTCGCGACCTCTCGGCGCCAGGCCCGCCAGATGGTCACCCACGGTCATATCCGGGTGAATGGGCGTAAGGTCAACATTTGTTCGTTTGGCTGCCGGGTGGGGGATGTGATTGAGGTCAAGGACGGGCCCAAGGCCCGTCAGATGGCCACTCACGCCCTGGAGGCTTCGAGCCTGAATCCGGTGCCGGACTGGCTTTCCTTGAACAAAGATTTGTTCCGTGGCTCGGTAGCCCGGATCCCAACCCGCGAAGAGATCGCTCCGGTGGTCAACGAGCGGCTGATTGTCGAACTGTATTCTCGTTAATCTCTTTTGTCCGGGCTGAGAAATGTTCTTGGCCCGGTCCCCGTTTCCGGCGGGAGCACCGGAGCAAACTTGGGCCGTAGGTCCCGGCGGCGACGGTTTCGCTGCTCGGGGAAACCCGGCTCCTGAAAGGAACCCAAAACATGGCCATCCGCCTCGGCAGACTCGAAAAACCCAATCGTCTGGTGAAAGACGAAAACACGGCATCGACCACCTATGCCAAATTTATCGCTGAACCCTTTGAAAGTGGGTTTGGACACACCATTGGCAACAGCCTGCGGCGTGTCCTGTTGAGCTCGATTGAAGGGGCGTCGATCACCACGGCGAAGATTGAGGGAGCTCTCCACGAATTTGGCACCATCCCTGGTGTGGTCGAAGACGTGACCGAAATTGTGCTCAATCTGAAGAAGATCCTCTTCAAGCTACCCACTCGGGATCCCCGGGTCATCTTCCTCAACGTGACCAAAGAAGGGGAAGTGACAGCCGGCGACATCACCCTGGATGCTGGCGTCGAAATTG
>JBDNCR010000220.1:0-4161 GCA_046719555.1 Verrucomicrobiia bacterium
ACCTTCGCCCTCGGCCTTGGCGCCCCAGCCTCCACACCCCCCGGAGAATTCCTCTCCATCCACCACACCCACTTCTTTTTACCGCCCGATGGAGCTGGCTCTCCCGACTTCCTCCGTCCCCCCGCCGAGCGCCCCTCCACCATCTCCAGCTTCTACGGAGCCCGCTTCTCAGGCCAGCCCGCCCTCGTCCTCCGGTTCACCCAAAAAACTCCTCCCACCGCCATCTCTTGGACTGAACTCGTCCAAACCGTCGGTGACCACCTCAACGTTCCGCGACTTGGCCTCATCCTTCTTGCCGAAACCAACTCCATTGTCGGGGCCTCCCTCATCGCACCCCTCGACTCCCGCGATCCTGCCCCTTTTGACTTCCCCCAGATTCGCGACACCCTCACCTTCACCACCGAACCCGCCTTCACCCGCCACCTGGCCCTCGCCGTTGCCTGGGTCGAACGCACCGCCTCCCCCGTCCAACCCTTCCTCCGCCCGCTCACCCCCGCTGCCTCCTGGTCCGTCCACGCCCACGCCGTCATCTTCCCCTACCGCCCCCTCCCACGCGACCTCATCGAACTGCCCCCCTTCCTCGACGCCCTCCTCGCGGAAGACTCGCCCGAAGCCCTCCTCCACCTCCTCAACGACCCCCGGCCCGACGGCGTCGGCGACTCCTCCTTTTCCCGAGGTGTCCTCTGGGCCGGCCCCATCACGACCCTGGAAGGAAACACCCCATGACCCTCCTCATCGGTGCCTGGACCATCGGTCTCATTCTCTCCCTCCTCGCCCTCGGCGTTTACATCACCTTCCGCATCTTTGACTTTCCTGACATCACCACCGACGGCTCCATCACCCTCGGCGCCGCCGTCACCGCCGTGCTCCTCGTCCAAGGCCAACCGCCCTGGATCGCCACCACTGCCGGCTTTCTGGCCGGACTCCTCGCCGGAGCCACCACCGGCCTCCTCCACACCACCTTCAAGATCAATGGACTCCTCTCCGGAATCCTCGTCATGACTGCCCTCTACTCCGTCAACCTCCATGTCATGGGCAAAAGCAACGTCCCCCTCCTCCACCAACGCACCTTGGCCACCGACATCGAAGCCGCCATCGCCCCGTGGATCCCCCCCCAAGCCCCCATCCCCATCCTCGGCTGGGACATCGCGGGACGCGAACTCGGCCTCCTCCTCGCCTCCCTCCTTGGCACCGTCACCTGCGCCTTCGCCCTCTTCCTCTTCTTCCGCACCGACCTCGGCACCGCCATGCGCGCCACCGGCAACAACCCCCAAATGATCCGGGCCCTCGGCGTCAACGTCGAACGCATGAAACTCTTCGGCCTCGCCCTGGCCAACGGCCTCGTGGCCCTCTCCGGATCCCTCCTCGCCCAATACCAAGGCTTTGCCGATGTCCAAATGGGGATCGGCATGGTCGTCTGGGGCCTCGCCAGCGTCATCATTGGCGAGGCTCTGGTCGGCGGACGGAGCCTCGGCCTTACCCTCGCCGGGGCCGTCATTGGCTCCGTCCTCTTCCGCCTCCTCGTCGCCATTGCCCTCCAACAAGGACTCAATCCCAACGACCTCAAACTCGCCACCGCCATCTTCGTCTTCATCGCCCTGGTCCTTCCCAACCTCCTGCGCCGCTGGCGCTCCCCCCGACCCACCTCCACCGGCACCACTCCATGCTAACTCTCCGGCACATCGAAAAAACCTTCAACCCCGGCACCATCAACGAAGTCCGCTCCCTCGACCGCGTCTCCCTGGACATTCCCCCATCCTCCTTCGTCATGGTCCTTGGCACCAACGGCTCCGGTAAATCCACCCTCCTCAACGCCGTCGCCGGCACCTTCCCCATCGACGCCGGCTCCATCCACCTCGCCTCCCGCGACATCACCTCGTGGCCCGAACACCGTCGCGCCCAACTCATCGGTCGTGTCTTCCAAAACCCCCTCGGCGGCACCGCTCCGGACCTTTCCATCGCCGAAAACCTCGCCCTCGCCAGCCGTCGCGGTCTTCCCCGCCCCCTCTCATGGGCCCTCCGCCGACCCGTCCTTGAAAGCTTCCGCGACCGCGTTCGCCAGCTCAACATGGGCCTCGAAAACCGCCTCGACAACGCCATGGGAAGCCTCTCGGGAGGCCAACGCCAAGCCCTCACCCTCCTCATGGCCACCTGGCGTCAACCCCACCTGCTCCTCCTTGACGAACACACCGCTGCCCTCGACCCCAAATCCGCCGATCAGGTCATCCGCCTCACCGAAGACATCGTCGCCTCCCAAAAACTCACCACCCTCATGGTCACCCACTCCATGCACCAAGCCGTCTCCCTCGGTGACCGCCTCATCATGATGCACCGTGGTCGGATCGTCTTCGACGCCCAGGGCCCCGAAAAAAAACGGCTCCGCGTCCCCGATCTCCTGGCCCGCTTCGATGACATTCGCCGACGCGAACAACTCACCCCCTCCCTCGCCGCCTGGCTCCGCGACCACTACCTCTAACTGACTCAACCGTCCCCGGCTGCCCCTGCCGAGCGCCGTCCTCCAAAAACCAAAAGCTCGTCCAACATCCCAGCTCGCTGAGCCCGCAATAAACTTTCCAACCAACCCGACCTCTTCCTTCCCGCACCGCCTTCTCTGTGCTAACCACCTTCTATGGAACAGCTCCAGCTCCTCGCTGCCGCCCTCGGCCTTTCCGCCTTCGCCGGCATCAATCTCTACCTGACCGTCTTCGTCGTCAGCGCCTCCCTCCAGTTCAACTGGATCACCCTGGGTCCCGAATACGAATCCCTTCACGTTCTCGGTCACCCGGCCATCGTCATTCTCTCCGGAGCGTTCTACTTCCTCGAATTCTTCGCCGACAAAGTTCCCTGGGTGGACACCTTCTGGGACGCCGTTCACACCGCCATCCGTCCCATCGGCGCCGCCTTCCTCGGCATCGTGGTCCTTGGAGAAACCCATCCGGTGGGGGAAATCCTCGCCGCGCTCCTCTGCGGCTCAGTCGCCCTCAGCACCCATCTCACCAAAGCCGGCACTCGCCTCATCGTCAACGCCTCCCCGGAACCCGTCAGCAACTCCATCGTCTCCGTAGCCGAAGATCTCTTGGTCATCGGCGGCCTCGCCTTTGTCTATCACTACCCTTGGCTTGCTGGCATCCTCGCCCTGGCCGCTCTCGCCCTCTTCATCTACCTCGCCCCCAAATTCTACCGCCACGGCCTCGCACTCCTCTCCCTGCTCATCGGCAAAATCAAAACCCTCCTCCCTGGCACCGACCGGGTTCCCCAAATCCTCACCATCGACATGCAAGACAGCGAACGCGATCGACTGCCCTCCTTCCTCCAACCCGGCGAAACCCTCGCTTGGGGCCTTCCCGCCTTCGCCGGACGCGGCTGTGGCGTTCCCCTCCAAACCCAGGGCCACTTCATCGGCCTGCGCGGCCAGCCCGACAAACTCGCCTGGCTCGCCAAAGGACGACCCCCCAAATGGGTCATCCCATCTGAAGTCACCGTCACCCGCAAAAACCGCTTCCTCTACGACGAACTCGAATTCGTCAACGCCTCCCAACACGTCGTCCTCCGCGTCCGCTTCGGCAAAGATCGCGACGGTCAACTGACCAAAATCCTCAGCGACCTTCACCCCTCCTCACCCCTCGAGACCGCACCCACCACCCTCCCCTCCACCGCCTAAACCGCTCGCCGCCCGCCTTATGCACGACCTCCTCATCATCGGCGCCGGCCCGGTCGGCCTCTCCTTGGCCATCGAAGCCGCCCGCTACGGCCTCACCTTTCGCCTCATCGAAAAGCGCGACGGCCGCTCTCGCTTCTCCAAAGCCCTCGGCATCTCCTCCTCCACCCAAGAAGTCTTCGCCTCCATGGGAGTCGTCCAACGTTTTCAGCAGGCGGCCCACCACCCCAAAGGCGTCTGCTTCCACGACGGCGGCATCGAACTCGGCCGGGCCATCCTCTCGGGCCTGGTCGACAGCCCCTACCCTGAACTCATGATCCTGCCCCAGCGCGAAACCGAACGCCTCCTCGAAGACCGCCTCGCCGAACTCGGTCACTCCCCCGAGCGCGGCCTCGAACTGATCGCCTACCAAACCCAACCCTCCGGCATCACCGCCACCCTCCGGGCGGCCGATGGAACCGAAACCACCGACCAAGCCCGTTGGCTCGTCGGCTGTGACGGAG
>JBDNCR010000221.1:0-4107 GCA_046719555.1 Verrucomicrobiia bacterium
GGGTGGAGAGGCGGTGGGCGATGGCGACAACGGTGCGTCCCCGGATGAGGCGATCGAGGGCTTCCTGGATGTTCCGTTCGGTTTCGGTGTCGACGTTGGAGGTGGCTTCATCAAGGATGAGCATCCGGGGGTTATGAAGGATGGCGCGGGCGATGGAGACCCGTTGCCGTTCGCCGCCGGAGAGGGTGTGGCCGCGTTCTCCGACGATGGTTTCGTAGGCGAGGGGCATGCGGCAGATGAAGTCGTGGGCATTGGCGGCACGGGCCGCGGCGATGACCTGGTCCAGGGTGGCTTCTGGGAGACCGTAGCGAATGTTGTCGAGGAGGGTGCCGTGGAAGAGGAAGGGTTCTTGCTGGACGATGCCGACTTGGCGGCGGTAGAGGCCGAGGTCGATGTGGCGGAGGTCGATGCCATCGAGAGTAATGCGTCCGCCGGTGACATCGTAGAAGCGGGCGATGAGGTTGATGATGGTGCTTTTGCCGGCGCCGGAGGGACCAACCAGGCCGATCATTTCGCCGGGTTTGATTTCGAAGGAGAGACCGCGGAGGTTTTGGCGGACGCCGTCGTAGGAGAAGGAGACTTGGTCGAAGCGGATGTGGCCCTGGATGGGGTCGAGGCGGACGGGGGTGTTGCTTTGGCGGATTTGGGGTTCGGTGTCGATGATTTCGAAAACGCGATGAGCGGAGCTGACGGCGCGGTTCATCATGCGGGTGATTTGGCCGATGACTTCAAGCGGGTAGAGGAACATGCCCATGTAGAGGAGGAAGGCGACGAAGGTGCCGAGGTCGAGGGGCGCACCCCAAAGGCCGAGGACGCGGAGGAGGGCCAGGCTCCAGACGACCAGGGTGATCATGTGAAAGAGGAACATGAGGATGGGCCAGAAGGTGGTCCAGGAGTGGTGAACGGCGTTGAAGGAGTCGAGCACCCGGCTGTTGCGGTTGTTGAAGCGTTGGCGTTCGCGGTCTTCTTGGTTGAAGGATTTGACGACGCGCATGCCGGGGATGGTGTCCGAGAGGACGGCGGTGACGTCGGACCAACGACGCCAGGCTTTGAGGAAACGTCGGTTGATGACCCGTCCGTGGAGGTAGTAGGCCAGGAGGAACAGGGGAACCGGGAGGGTCATGATCAGGCCGAGTTGGAGATCGAGGGTGATGAGGACCACGCCGAGTCCGGCGAGGAGGAGCACGGAGAGGGAGGCTTCGACGACGCCGAAGGCGAGGAATTCCCAGAGCCGATCGGTATCGGAGCTGACGCGGGTGATGATGCTGCCGGTTTGTTTTTTGGAGAAAAAGGAGAGGCTAAGGGTTTGCAGGTGAGCGTAAACTTGGCGGCGGAGGTCGTGAGCGACGCATTCTCCGAGGAAGGCCATTTTGCGGAGACGAATCCAGAGACAGAATTCGCGGACGATGTGAATGAGGCCAAGGCCGAGGATGACGGCGAAGGCGGTGCGGCTGGCGGTTTCGGCGGAGAGGGTCCCGGCGGTGACGGGGCCGATGAGGTCATCGAGGAGATATTTGGTGATGTAGGGTGGGGCGAGGTTGAGCAGGGTCATGACCACGGCGGCGGCGGAGCCGAGGGCGACCTGGGTTCGGTAGGGTTTGAAGTAGCTTAGGAGGCGCCAGATGACGGCGGCTTGATTGGCGGCAACGGTGGATTGGGCTTCGCGGATGCCGGCGGCGACGGCGGCGGCGTAGAGGGAGTCGGGTTGGTTGGGTTGAACCGGATGGCCGTCGATGGTTTGTTGCAGGTAGAAGCGGAGTTGTTCGAAGGATCGTTTTTGCCGATGGGTGAAGTGGAAGGAGGCGTGGAGGGGGGCGTCGGTGGCGGAGCTGGCGTAGAGACCGAGCCAGCCTCCGCTCAATCCGTGGGATTCGCGGAGGTGGCCGATGAGGGATCGGTCGATCGCGGTCCATTGGGTGAGGGGTTGGTCGGGGGTGCCGAAGATGATCCATCGGTCGGTGGCGACGACCCAGCTTCCACTCAGGTTGAGATCGGCATCGAGGTCGGCCCAGGCGTAAAGGCGGACGGGGCCCCAGATGGATTGGAGAGGGTCGAGGAGGGAAGGGGGAAGCTGGTCCGGCTGATTGAGGAATCGCCGGATGAGGGCACGGTCGTGCGCGGGATTGGTTGGGGAATCATTCACCAGAACCGGCCAAGCTGCCTGAGACGTTGGCAGAGCCAAGAGAAAAATTGGGCTGGTCGGGGAGGAAGGCCGGTCCAGACTGGAGGGAGGATGAGGGTCGAGAGGTTGACTGGGTTTCAGCGGCGGTTGCACCAGGCTTTAGCGGAGGTGGCGCCGGGGCAGGTGATCACGTATGGGGCGCTGGCCAGGCGGTTGGGGTGTCGGAGTGCGCGGGCGGTGGGCCAGGCGTTGCGGGCGAATCCGTTGGCCCCTGAGGTGGCCTGTCACCGGGTGGTGCGTTCGGATTTAACTTTGGGCGGTTATCAGGGGCGGACGGGAGAGGAGGCGTTGGCGCGAAAGCGGATGTTGTTGGAGGCTGAAGGGGTGCGATTTGGCCAGGACGGGCGGGTGGAGCCGGGTTGTGTGTTGGATTGAGGCGGATGGAGTCAGGGGAAGCAGGGGATGAACCGACGGACGTTTTGCCGCAGGGTGGCGGGGGGGGTGTTGGGGGGACTGGTGGTGGGGTGTTCCCGTCGGGGCCCGGAGATGGTGGAGGTCAATGATGTGCATTCGCGGTTGACGGCGACGGAGGTGCGCCGGGTATTAACGCCGAGGTCGCACGATGAGTTGGTGCGCGTGTTGCGGCGGGCGCTTCATCACAATGCGGGCTTGAGTGTGGCCGGGGGACGCCATTCGATGGGGCGGCAGGCGTTTGGAACCGGAACGATTCATTTTGACCTGACCGGGTTAACGGAGGTGGGGGATTTGGATGGCAAGGCGGGCTTGGTGCGGGTGGCTCCAGGGTGCATGTGGCCTCGATTGATGGAGGAGTTGGACCGGCGTCAGCAGGGGGAGGAGCGGCCCTGGTCGATTCGACAGAAACAGACGGGTGCAGATGATTTGACGTTGGGCGGGGCGATGGCGTGCAATATGCATGGACGGGGTCTGGGCTCTGGGCCATTTGTGGGGGATATTGAGGCGTTTGATTTGTTCACGGCTGAGGGGGAGGAGCTGGAATGTTCGCGAGAGCGCAATGCCGATTGGTTCCGATTGGTGCTTGGGGGGTATGGACTTTTTGGGGTCGTGACCGGGCTAACGTTGCGCTTGAGGCGGCGGGCGCGGTTGCGGCGACGGGTGGAGTTGATTGAGCTGGAGGAGGTGCCGTTACGGGTGGCGCAGCGGGAGGCGGAGGGGGCGCAGTATGGCGATTTTCAATTTTCGGTGGCATCGGAGAGCGAGGGATTTTTGCGGGACGGGATTTTGTCGACGTATGGACCGACGGATGAGGAGGAGTCGGTGGGGAGCGGTTATCGGTTGAGTCGGGCGCTTTGGACGGAGTTGATGGTGTTGGCGCATACGGATCCGGCCGAGGCGTTCCGGCGTTACGTTGAGGCCTACCGAAAGACGGACGGGCAGATTTATGCGAGTGACCGGCAGCAGTTGAGCACGTATCTACCGGATTATCACGAGGTGGTGATGGGGGCGTTGGGGGCGGAGCCCAGGCGATCGTTGTTGATTACGGAGGTGTATGTTCCGCGGGAGCGGCTGGTGGGGTTGATGGAGAAGGTGCGGGAGGTGTGCCGCGATCGGCAGGTGCGGTTGGTGTATGGGGTGGTGCGATGGATCGAGCGGGATGGGGAGACGTTTTTGCCGTGGGCCCGCGATCGGTTTGCGTGTGTGGTGTTCAACGTGAGTGTGGAGCACAGTGAAGCCGGTCAGGCGAGGGTGCAGGGGGATGTGCGGGAGTTGGTGGAGGCTGCGTTGGCGGAGGGAGGATCGTTTTATTTGACCTATGGAAATGCGGCCCGAGGCGATCAGGTGATGCGGGCTTACCCCGAGTTTGGGGCTTTTTTGGCGGAGAAGGAGAAGCGAGACCGGCACCTGGTGTGGCGGAGTGATTGGTTTACGCAATACGCGCGGAAGATTGGTTGAGGGAGGAATCGGGGCAGCCTCCGGTTGCACCGTCGGGCTGCCGGGATTTCGGG
>JBDNCR010000222.1:0-4090 GCA_046719555.1 Verrucomicrobiia bacterium
CACTTGTGCAAATCATCTGGGGGCGGTTGGGCGGTTGGATCATAAGCTTCGCCCGAATCTTCAATCACGACGCGGAGATGGGTTGGGTCCAACTCCGATTCCATGATTACCTGTCCCGTTCGGCCCCGCTCCGCATAGGCGTGGGTCACGATATTGGTCACCAGCTCATCGACCGCCAGCTGCAAGCCATAGCTTGCTTTTCCGGGAAGGCCGGCCTCTTCGACCCACCGTTCCACGAACGCCGCCGCAGGCTGAAGGGCCTCCACGGTCCCATCCAAAACAATTCGTTCCGCCTTCATCACGGTCCCCTCTCTCCTCACTGGAAAATCACTTCCAACATTGAGTAATCATCATCGAACTGGTCCGAACCTCCTTCCGCACGAGCCTTGGCCAGCACCGCCTCCAACTTTGCTGTCCCCTTCCCCTCGGTCCCAACCAACGTGTCCACCAAATCTGCCAACTGCATCATCGTCCCGTCCGGCCTGGTGATCTCATAGACGCCATCACTGAACAGATACAATTGGCTTCCAGGGGGCACCTCCGAAATATCCGTCTTGAACTTGGCCCCGGTCAAACCTCCGATCACCAACCCTTGCGTCCGCAAGGAGCGTGGTGCCTCGCCGGGGCGCAGGAGAATCGCTGGTGGATGTCCTCCGCTGGAGAACACAAGGTTGCGTTGACGCTTCCGATAGACGCCATACCACATCGTAAAATACATCTGATTCTGTTTCTCCATGTCGAAAGCCTCGTTCAAGCCGGCCAACACCTGGCTGGGCTCTCGAAAATCCGTTTGCGGCAACGCCTGCGAACGCAACACATTCATGGCCGAAACCGACAAGAGTGCCGCTCCCACCCCGTGCCCGCAGACATCCAACAAGTAAACCGCAAAGTGATCTTCGTCGATCCAGTGGTATCCGAAAGAATCACCCCCCAGCGACGTCGATGAAATGAACTGCCACGCCGTGGAAATCTCCCCCTCCACCGGCCGGGGCAACAACGACCGGACATAATCGGCGGCCTCCTCCAACTCGTTGGCCAACGCCTTCTGGCTGGCCTCCAACTGACGGAACGCCTCATTCCGCTCCAGCAAGTTCAAATACCCCTTGGCGTGATACCGGATCCTCGCAATCAACTCCACTTTGTCCGGAAGCTTCACCAAATAATCGTTGGCCCCAAGCGCAAAGGCCTCCGCCTTCGTCTTGGGCTCCTCTTTGCTCGACAGCACAATCATCGGCACATCCCGCGTTACAGGATCATCTCGAAACTGCTGGACCAGCTCCAAGCCATCCACATCCGGCATCACCAAATCCTGCAAGATCAGCTTCGGCCGAATTTCCCGACAGGTTTCCAACGCCTTCTTGGGATCATTCAAATAATGAAGCTTCACATCCTCCTCACCGGCCAACATCCGTCGCACCGCCTCCCCAATAATCGCCTGGTCGTCAATCAATAAAACCGTCAGCTCATGATTCCCCAAAACGGGCCCGGAAACGTTTCCAGCAACGGTCATGGCCCTTTCCTGCCCACCTCCCGCTTGGCCGTCAATCCACGATCTCAACTAAAGTTCCGACCTCAGTCCGCTCGAAAAAAGCCACCGCCTTGTCTCGGGGCAACCGGATGCACCCGTGTGAAGCAGGATAGCCTGGCAGTCGGCCTGCGTGTAATCCGAAGTCCGAACAACTCAACCGCATAAAAAACGGCATGGGTGCCCCTTCATACAGCGTCGATTTCCAGTCCCGATACTTGTTGGTAACCACAAAGCGCCCCTTCGGCGTGGCAAATCCCTTCTTCCCGCTGGAAATCGGCGATTCCAAAACCCGATTCCCAGCCTCGATCAACGTGGCCCGTTGCTGGGACAAACTTATCTCAATCCGCCGAATCTGAGCCTCGGGTGACGGATCCTTCCCCAACAGCAACTGGACCACCTCCACATGCTGATTCTTGCCTGCCATCCAAATCGCCGTCGTCCGGTGCCGAGCGGTCTTGGCATTTCTCATCGCCCCCGCCTCCAAAAGGATTCGCACTGCGCCCAACTGACCGGTTGAACTCGCCACCATCAATGGAGTCACCTCCCGTTCTCGTCTCAAATAATAGGCCAACCGCTCATCCTCCATCGCCTGGACTAACCTTTCGGGAGCCGGAGAAGGCAAGACCTCATTCACCTCAACACCTGCCGTCACGAGAGCCTGAACGGTTTCCTGCGACCGAGCCGCCAAAGCCCATGCCAACAAAGGCGCACCCTCCCACCACACCCTTGCCTGAGCTCCAGCCTCCACCAGGAGAGGCACCATTGCGGCCAGACCCTGGTTCACAGCGATTCCCAGGACATCGTTTAGTTCTCCGGCATTCTGCTTCACCTCTAAAACCCGCCGCAACGCTCGCGGTTCGCCCGATCGAACCGCAGCCTCCAGAGCTTCCCTGTTGCTCAGGAGCTCTTGGTGAAGAGCCCCAGCTTGCGCCCAGACCTCCAACTGATGCAAATCTCCTGCCTTCAATGCCTCCACCACCTGCTCCGGCTCCACCTCGATCGGACCCACACTGGAAACGGGTTCCCGTCCGCAGCCAACGACCAGTCCAAACACCATCCCCATCGCCATCCCCTGCCATCCTCCAAGCCACCTTCTCACAACGGAATCCTACACCCGTTCCCAGGATGGGGAAGCCCTCCATTCCGTGATTTGCCTAACTGTCCGGATTCCTGTTGTCCCGCTCCCGCGAATCGATATGATCTCGGGTTTCGATGTCTCCCTTCCTTCTCCTCGTTCTCTTCGGAGCATGCCTGGCTGCGGGACTGACCTTTCTCCTCGGCTTTGTCCCGGTCCAATATCTTCGCGCTGGTTTTTTTACCCGGCACGCCCTGGTCGCTGGCTGTATCTGGCTCTCGGCTGCGGCTGTCCACTTCAACCTCGCCTTTCTCTTTGTCGCCGCGGCCTGTTCCCTGGCCTGGTGGAACTTCCGCGCTGACCACATTCTCCAGGGCAAACTCTTCCTCGCCCTCGCCGCTGGACTCGGTCTGACCTATGGGATCTTTGGCGCTGGGCTCATCCGCTTGCCTCCCCTGGTTCCCGCCGCCGTCCAACATTGGGTCATCGTCGGCGTCTATGCCTCGGCCGGCCTTCTGGCGGCCGGTTATCTCACCTTGGCGACCGCCTGGTCCTGCAACCCGGCTGACTTCCGAGGGCGCGACCTTTTGCAACGTCAAACCGGCATTCTGATCGTCGCCCTCATCGCTCGCAGCCTCATCCTCGGTTCGGCTCTCTACGCCGTCGCCCTGCATCCAGACTCCGGCCCCCTCCTTGGAGAACTCCTCAACCCCGGCTCCCTAGGTTGGGTCCTTGCACTGCGCATCCTCTGCGGGTTAATCATCCCGGCTCTGGTCGCCGGTTGGATCCTGACCCGGCTCCGGCGGACCCAGGACGAATGGGAGCCCAAGCTAGCCCTTCCCATGGGCGTCAGCCTTATCATCGGGGAACTCATCGCCCTGCGGCTGGGATTCTGAGCCATCCGTCCCGGACATTCCCGGAGGGCCCTCCCCAAAGCGGTCCGGGATAGCGCCACCGGCCTCCCTGTGCTACAACCCTCCTCGTGAGAAGCCCTGCCCCTTCCGCTCCACAACGGCCGCTCTCCACCACGCCCAATGCGAAAACCCTCACCTGGGTCGCCTTGGCCCATCTTCTCGTTCTCGGCGCCTTTTTATTGGCTCCGTTTTGGACCACCCCGAAAGTCCGTGAGCAAGTCATTGAACTCGTCGATCTCGGCGTCCCCGATCCTGCTGAAGGCACCCCGGAAACCACGGCTGAGATCTCCTCGCCACCTGGTCCTCCCTCCGAAAGCATCGCCCCTTCAGTCCCCTCCACCCCTCCCCCTCCCGTTCCGACTCCTCTGCCGCCCCCGCCGCCCACGCCGCCGGTGGTCCAAACTCCCCCGCCTCCGCCCGTGACGCCCCGGCCGACGCCTGCTCCTACTCCGAAGCCGAACCCAACCCCTCCAGTGGCCAAAGCTGACCCGGTCAAACCTTCGCCTCCGGCCAAACCTCAACCTGCAGCTCCATCTCCGGCCAAACCACCCACGCCTGCCCCGACCCCTCCCA
>JBDNCR010000223.1:0-4086 GCA_046719555.1 Verrucomicrobiia bacterium
GGGGTGGGCGGGGGCGGGTGGGCGAAGCGGGGCCAGAGGCAGCGGTTGATCCGGGGAGGAGGACAACGAGTTCCTGGCCCATGTCGGCTTTTTGGGCGTCGGCGAGGGTGATCCAGATTTCGGGGAAACGTGCGCCGAGCTCGGTGGAATCGGAGAGGGCAATTTCTTGGAAGCCGGCGTTGTAGCCGATGATGAGGAGGGCGTGCGGGGCAGGTTCAGGAGGGATGGAAGCGGGGGTGTCGGCTCCGAGGCGGTTGGTGCGTTTGGCGGAGCGGGCGACCCAGGAGGGGAAGGCGCGGGAGTCCATGCCCCAGAGGAGGGGGCGGCCGGCGTCGATTTGGGCGCGGATTAGGTCGAGGGTGGGAGGTCCTTTGGCAAGGAATTGAACTTGGAATCCCTTGGGTTCGAGAAGGGTGGCCATTTTGGCGGCGAAGGGGGCGAGCAGGGTGCCTTGGACATCGGAGCCTCCACGTTCGGCGAGCTGATAGACGTCGAGGTCGAGTCCGTTGAAGCGGATGAGTTTTTCCCAGGAAGCGGGGACGCAGAATCCGCGCGGGCCTTGGGAGATGGGGGGGATGCCGGAGATGACGACATCGCCATTGGGGCGCCGTTTGACCGCATCCCGGCTTTTAGCGGCGGCGTTCATGGCGGCGCGGGCGGGATCGGTGTTGCTGGCGGCGCGGGATTTTTCGGTGGAGCTGATGCGAAGGGTGACGGCGGTGGGGGTGCGTTCGGCGGCGAGGAGGTGACCGGACCAATCCCAGATTTTTTCCTGGGGTTCGTCCTTTACGTTGGGGAGGCCGAGGCGTCGGGAGAGGTTGGTGACAAGGGTGTTGAAATCGGCGGGGGCGTCGCGTTGCATGCGGCGTTCCATTTCAACGAGAGCCTTGGCTTCGGAGAGTTCCTGGCCCTGGGCGCGGGCTTGGCGCATGATGTCGTTGAAGAGGTCGGCCCGGTTGATGAGGCCGATGTGGATGCGATCGATTTTGCCGCGGTCGGCGTAGAGTTCAATGGTGTAGGCGCGAACGCCGAAGACGGTGACGTCGCCGTTGAAGTCTTTTTTGAAATGTCCGGATTGATCGTTGGCCCCGCCGGGGATGTCGAGTCGGCGGGCGACGGCGGCGGCGTTTTCGGTCCAGAGGTTGGACCCTTGCCAGAGGGGGAGTCCGAGTTCCTGGTTGAGTCCTTGGGCGGGAAGGGAGTGGTGGGAGATGGTGGCCAGGAGCAGGACAGAAAGGAGCCGTTTCATGGAAGGAGGGGAGAGCGCTAGGGCGTAATGAGCCTAGCGCTCGAGGAATCGGATGGCCAGGAGAATTGGCCCGCGGGTCAAACGAGGAGTTTGCCGTTGCGTTTGGCTTTTTCGCGAGAGCGGCGCAGGACGTGGAGTTTGTGGCTGGTCCGCTTGGTTTTGCGTTTGCGGATTTGGTTGGCCAGTTTGTCGACGACTTTGTCGATGGCGACGTAGAGGTCGTGTTCGGAAACTTCTCCGTGGATATCCGGTCCGGGCACGCCGAGGTGGACTTTGACGCAGAAACACTTGTCGGGGGAACGGGTTTCGTCGTGCCAGAGGACGACGTGGGCGCCCATGATTTCGCCGGTGAGGTGTTCCAGGTTTGAGATTTTCTCCGCGACATAGGCGTGGATGGCGCCGGTCAGGGAGAGGTGCCGGGGGCTGATGTGGATTTGCATAACTTTTTAAGGGTAGAACAGGCGTGCGGGCTGTCTACGAAAAATGGACAAGCCTGGGGGTCAGTCCCATGATTCTTGATTGGGATGCGGACGTTTCTGGGTTGAGGGCGAAGATGATTTCGCGGCCCGGGAGCGCGGAACCGTTTGTTAAGGGGAACCCAGCGAGGCGATGGTGGGAGGAGATGGTGGTGATGGGGAACCGGTCCAATTGGGACGCTGAACGCGAACTCCAGGGGTCGATGAAGCTGGAGCTGGGGGGAGGTTATCGGGCGCTAACGAGCGCGCGACGGTTTTGGGTTCGTTTCCAAAAGGCCCAGCCTTCGCGGACGACTTTCCAGGCGATCAGGGCGACTTTCCCCAGGCGGAGGAGTTTGGGGTTGGCCAGGCCGGCGGAGCGGGCGGCGAAGAGACCGAGGAGGGCTGGGGCGAGGGTGGAGAGCTTGGGGCCCATGAAGGCGACGCCGTCGGCGAGGAGGTTGACCCAGCGGGTGGCGTCGCGGAAGGATTCGGTTTCAACGGCCAGGGCGACCCGGTCGGAGGCGCACTGGAGGATGAGCGTTCGCTTTTCGGCGGCGAGGCGTTTCACGGACCGAGTTTTAAACATTCGCGATCTTTTCGGAGCTGGTTGAGGGTTTCTTCGAAGGGGAGGTGACCGCGTTCGATCATGGATTTGGCGCGGAGTCCTGCCCAGGCTGCGGCTCCGAGGTAAAGGAAGGTGAAGCCGATGAGGAAGATGGCGCGCAGGGTTTCGTGATCCCAGACCAGGAGCATGAGGGTGAAGGTGCCGACGACGAGACCGATGGCGGTGAAGAAGATGGCTCCGGAGACCAGGAGGAGGAGCTGAATGACGCGGATGACTTCTTCCCGGACTTCGACCGAGAAGAGGTCGAGACGGTTGAGGATGGCGCCGAGGAGGCGATCGAGCAACCGTTTACCGGAGTCCACCACGTTCAGCATGGCGGGGTGAGGTTATTTGCGGTTGACAAGAATTCCGATGAGGAGTCCGACGCCGAAGGCGACGCCGAGGGCTTCATAGGGGTGTTCCCGGATGACCCGATCGGTTTCTCGGGCTCCGGCGGCGGCTTTTTCGCGCAGGATGGAGTCGGCGTCTTTGAGTTGGACTTTGGCTTCCTCGAGTTTGTCGTTGAGTTTGGCGCGGGCTTCCTTGGCCCGTTCGGAGAGGTCGTCTGCGGTGACGCGGAGAAGGGCTTCGGCATCGGCGATGACTTCTTTAAAATCGGCAACCAGCTTGTTTTTGATTTCGGCAGTTTCGGCCATGAGGAATCTCCTTTTGAGGTTCAGGAAAGAGGCTAGACCGGTCCGGGGGTGGGAAGCAACCGGGAATTCAGTTGGCGCTCCAATCGAGCATGCGTTCGAGGGGGAGTCGGGCGCGTGCGGCGAGGTCGGGCGGAAGTTCGATGCGGGGTTCCAGGGTTTCGAGAGCCTGGACCATTTTTTCGAGGGTGTTCATTTTCATGTAGCGGCAATCGGCGCAGGCGCAGAGGTCGGTGGGGCCGGGAATGAAGGTTTTGTGGGGCAACTCGCGGCGGAGGCGGTGGAGCATGCCGGATTCGGTAACGATGATGAAGGTGTCGGCCGGGGATTGGCGGCAGTAGGCGATCATTTTTTCGGTGGAGCACACTTCGTCGGCCAGGAGGCGGACGGCCCGGGTGCATTCGGGATGGGCGATGACGGGGGCTTCGGGGTGGTGCTCCCGGATTTTGGTGATGCTGGCGTGGGTAAACTCGATATGGACGTAGCAGTTGCCTTCCCAGAGCCGCATGGGCCGCCCGGTGATTTGTTGGACCCATTCACCGAGATTTTGATCGGGCACGAAGAGGATTTCTTGGTCCGGGGGGACCCGGTTGACGATTTTGGCCGCGTTGCCTGAGGTGCAGATGACGTCGCTGAGGGCTTTGACTTCGGCGGAGCAGTTGATGTAGGCGACGACGTAGAGTCCGGGGTGGGCGTTGAGGTAGGCGCGGAGTTCGTCGGCGGGGCAGGAGTCGGCCAGGGAACAGCCGGCGTTGAGGTCGGGGATGAGGACGGTTTTGGAGGGGTTGACGAGCTTGGCGGTCTCGGCCATGAAATGGACGCCGCAGAAGAGGATGACCTCGGCTTGAGCGGCGCGGGCTTGGTAGGCCAGGCCGAGAGAGTCGCCCACGAAGTCGGCGACTTCTTGGATCTCGCGGGTTTGGTAGTTGTGAGCGAGGATGATCGCGTTGCGTTGCTGCTTGAGCGCGAGCACCTGTTGCTGCCAGTGGTTCATAGATGGGAAACCTCCGGTTATACCGCAGGACGGGCGTTGTGTCCATGAGCGCGGGGCGGTGAGGGTGCCGCGTGGGGAGATGAGGCATGGGATGGCGCATGGGGACATGCGGCGTTCAGGGGGGTGGC
>JBDNCR010000224.1:0-4079 GCA_046719555.1 Verrucomicrobiia bacterium
TTGTTTGAATATTTTGAATAAACCGGACCGGAAGTTGATTACGGTCGAGGATCCGGTGGAGTATGTGTTGCCTGGGGTGAACCAGGTTCAGGTTCAGGCTGACGTGGGGATGACCTTTGCCAATGCGCTTCGGTCGATGCTTCGGCAGGCTCCGAATATCATCATGCTGGGAGAGATTCGCGATGGGGAGACGGCGTCGATTGCCATCAATGCCTCGCTGACCGGTCATTTGGTTTTCTCGACGCTCCACACGAATGACGCGCCCAGTGCGGTGACCCGGCTCTCGGACATCGGGGTGAAGCCGTTTTTGGTTTCCTCGGCGGTGCGGGCGGTGATGGCGCAGCGGCTGGTGCGGAGGATTTGTGCGAACTGCGCCCAGCCCTACACGCCGACGGAGGGGGAAATTCGGGCGTTGAATTTGGATCCATCGCAGGTTGCCGGGGCTCATTTTCGTCATGGGCACGGGTGTGATGTGTGCCGGGGGAAGGGCTACAAGGGTCGGCTGGGGATTTTCGAGATTTTTACGGTGACCGATGATATCCGGAACCTGATCAATGATCGGGCGAGTGTCTCGGAGATTCGGCAACGGGCTCGGGATTTGGGGATGCGCACGCTCCGTGAGGACGGGATTCGGAAGGTGCTTGGGGGGATGACCACGCCGGAGGAGGTCATCACGGCGACCATGGGAGACAAAGACTAATGGATCCTCAGCTTCTGGTGGCGTTTGCGACGGAGAACCAGCTGATTACTGAGGATCAGCGGGAGGATTTGCTGGACGAGCAGCACCGGAGCGGGAAGCCGCTGGAGCAGATTCTGGAGGATTTTGGGATCGCGACGCGGGACCAGATTTTGCAGCTGATCGCGCAGGCTCTTGGGGTGGAGTATGTTGATTTGGAAGGGGCCGAGTTTTCGCCTGAACTGCTGAGTTCGGTGCCGCCGCATGCGGCGCGGGGTTATGGGGCGTTACCGGTGAGTGCGGATGAATCGACGATTGTGGTGGCATTGACCGACCCGCTGAATCAACAGGTGTTGGATGATCTCCGGTTTGCTTGTAATCGGGAAATCCAGATGGTGGTGGCACCGATCCATCAGATTGAGGCTTTCATTGAGAAGTATTATGGATCGGATACCGGCGGGGTTGAGGATTTGCTGGCGCAGCTTTCGGGGGAGGCGATGGCGGCGGATGGGGCGGAGGATGACGGGGTCAGTTCGCAGGTGGCGAGCGCGCCGATCATCAAGTATGTCAATACGATCCTGAGCAAGGCGATTCAGGCGCGGGCAAGTGACATTCACCTCGAACCGTTTGAGAAGGAGTTCAAGATTCGCTACCGGGTGGATGGGGCGCTCTATGAAATGGCTCCACCGCCCAAGCGTCTGGCGTTGCCGGTGACGTCGCGGATCAAGGTGATGGCCAATTTGAATATTGCCGAGCGGCGGATTCCCCAGGATGGGCGAATTCAGACGGTGATGGCCGGACGTCCGGTGGATTTGCGGGTTTCGACGTTGCCGACGCAGTTTGGGGAGAGTGTGGTGCTGCGGGTGTTGGATCGGAGTGTGGTGAACCTGGATTTGGAAACTCTGGGGATGCCGAAGCACATTTACGATTATATTTGCCAGGCGATTGAGTTGCCCCATGGGATTTTCATTGTGTCGGGGCCGACCGGTTCAGGGAAAACGACGACGCTTTATTCCTGCTTGCGGAAGATCAACACGATCGATTCGAAGTTGTTGACGGTGGAAGATCCGGTGGAATACGAGTTGGAGGGGATCATGCAGGTGCCGGTGCAGGAGGACATTGGGTTGACCTTTGCGCGGGTGTTGCGGGCGTTTTTGCGACAGGATCCGGATAAGATTTTGGTGGGGGAAACGCGCGATTTGGAGACGGCGCAAATTGCCATCCAGGCTTCGTTAACCGGGCACCTGGTTCTGACCTCGCTGCACACCAATGACGCTCCCGGTGCGGTGACCCGGTTGGTGGACATGGGCGTGGAGCCGTTTTTGATTTCGGCGACCCTGCAGGGGGTGTTAGCGCAGCGGTTGATTCGGAAGATTTGCACGGAGTGTCGGACGCCGTATGAGCCGACGGAGAGCGTGCTGTCGCAGATTGGGCTGAGTGCTCATGATGTTGGGGATAAGAATTTTTATTATGGTCGGGGTTGCGAGGCGTGTAACAAGACCGGGTACCGGGGACGGAAGGGCATTTATGAGCTTTTGGACATTACCGAACCGATCCGGGTTTTGATCAACCAGCGGGCTCCGACGGTGGTTCTCCGGCAGAAAGCGATGGAGTTGGGGATGACCAGCCTACGGGAAGACGGATTAAGATCGATTTTTGACGGGGAAACGACTATTGAAGAGGTTTTGAAGTATACCTGACCCCCAACCTAAATCCTAAATTCTTCAAGAACTGGATCTATCTTCACTACGATTATGCCAACTTTCGCTTACACCGCCGTTGATTCGAAGGGCCAACAAAAGTCGGGCTCGGTTCAAGCCGCCAGCGCTTCCGAAGCGACGGCGATGATCAAACAGCAGGGGCTGTTTCCGACGAACATTGCCGAAGCCGCGGCGGCAGCGGTGGGCGGTGCGGCGGTGCCGGGCGCAACGAAGTCGAAGGGAATCCGGCTTTTTGGCGGGGGCTCGGTCAAGGGCAAAACCTTGATGGTCTTCACTCGGCAGCTGGCGACTTTGATTGATGCTGGGTTGCCCTTGCTGCGGAGTTTGAGGGTTTTGACCAAGCAGGAGAAGAACGCGACGCTGTTGCGGACGATGAATGAGCTGGCGGACTCGGTGGAAAGCGGAAGCACGTTTTCGGAGGGGTTGGCGCAGCATCCGAAGATTTTCAATCGGCTCTATGTCAACATGGTCAAGGCGGGGGAACTTGGTGGGGTGCTGGAGATCGTTCTGAACCGTTTGGCGGAGTTCCAAGAGAAGTCTCAACGGATCAAGGCGAAGGTGATTTCCGCGATGGTTTATCCGATTGTGGTGTTGGTGATTGCGGTGGGGATTCTGGCGTTCTTGATGCTGTTCATTGTTCCGAAGTTTGAAGCGATTTTTGATGACATGTTGGGGGGGAAAGAGCTGCCGGCGCTGACGCAAATGGTCATTGGATTCAGTCGGTTTGTTCAAGAGTACTATTTGATCATCGGGGGGATTGCGGTGTTGGCGTGGGTGGGGATTAAGTTGTTCGGGAAGTCTGCGGCGGGTGCTGTGGCCTTGGACCGATTCAAGCTGGGGATGCCTCTTTTTGGGGATCTTTTGAAGAAGACGGCGATTGCACGATTTACGCGGACTCTGGGAACGCTGGTCTCTTCAGGGGTTCCGATTCTCCAGGCGCTGACGATTACGAAGGAGACGGCCGGGAACCAGGTGATTTCGGACGCGATTGCGAAGGTTCATGAGAGTGTGAAGGAAGGGGAGCCGATGGTGATTCCGTTGGAGGCCAGCGGACTTTTCCCTCCGTTGGTGGTGAGCATGATCCAGGTGGGTGAGGAAACCGGTCAGTTGCCGGACATGTTGACTAAAGTGGCGGATGTGTATGAGGAGGAGGTGGACGTCACGGTGACCAGTCTGACCTCGTTGTTGGAACCGATCATGATTGTTTTCTTGGCCGTGGTGGTCGGGATTATTGTCATCGCGTTGTTCCTTCCGCTGATCTCCATCATTACCTCGCTGAGCGCTCAGGCCTAGTCGGGCGCGGCAGGAAGTCAGGGCAAAAGTGGCCCAGCGATTCGGCTGGGTCTGGAGCTTGGTGCCGGGGCGGAGGGTTTGGCCTTTTTTGGGGGGCGCAGGTGCGTTAAGCGAGGGGGCCGCGAGCTTCCTTGGCTGGATGGGTCACCGGCTTCGGTTCCAGGCGTCGGTGGCGTAACGGATCCGGGCCAATTCTTCTGCTTTGGCTGACTCTTGTGGGGTGAGGTCGGAGAGGGCGGTTTGGTGGGCGAGAAGGGGGGTCAGGTGGAGGATGAGGGCACCGGTGAGGGTGTGGAGGTCAAGGTGCTGGGGAGGGAGAATGCTGCCTTGATGGAGACAGCCTTCACGGGTTCGCCGTTGGGCGGCGCCCGCGAGTTTGTTGGTTCCTT
>JBDNCR010000225.1:0-4074 GCA_046719555.1 Verrucomicrobiia bacterium
TCTTTCGCAACGGCGTCGAAACCGAACGCTACCCCGAACGCGGCCTCATCCAATTCCCCGCCCCCTCCCCCGCCTTCGACCTCGCCTCATGGATCGTCTAAACCACCCCCCAACCCCTCCCGAAACCGTTTGCCTCCTGCCACTCCCCATGTAACCTCCCTTCCGCAATGAAGGTCGATCCCCGCTTCCTCAAGGAAGAAGGCCTGGAAGTCTTCACCGGCAACGAACTCCTCGTCAAAGGACTCCTCGAAACCGAAGGCGGTTCCCACCTCTGGACCGGCTACCCCGGCTCCCCCATCGCCGGATTCTTCGACTGCATCGAATCCATCGCCGAACTCCCCCGCAGCTACGGCATCCACGCCTTCATCGCCAACAACGAAGCCCTCGCCGCCGCCGCCCTTAACGGATCCCAAATGGCCGGCCTCCGCGCCATCGCCGCCATGAAAAGCGTCGGCGTCCACGTCGCCTCCGACGCCCTCGCCCTCGGCAACCTCGCCGGAGCCCACCCCGACGGCGGTGCCCTCGTCGTCCTCGGAGACGACCCCTGGAACGACAGCACCCAAGTCCCCTCCGACTCCCGCTACCTCTGCAAACACATGCACATGCCCGTCCTCGAACCCGCCTCCCTCCAGGAAGTCAAGGACTGGATCAACCTCGGCTTCAAACTCTCCGCCTCCTCCGAACTCTACCTCGGCTACCTCATCTCCACCGCCCTCGCCGACGGCGGCGCCTCCGTCCTCACCCGCCGCAACCACTTCCCCCACCACAACACCCTCAACCCCTTCGCCATCGACACCGCCAAACTCGACCTCGAAAAATCCGTCCTTCTCCCCCCTCGCACCTCCGTCCGCGAAGCCAACTTCCCCGAACGCTACCGCCGCCTCTGGGCCAAAGCCCGCCAACTCCACATCGACCGCATCGACCATCCCGGCACCGCCCCCATCGCCTTCATCACCTCCGCCGTCGCCTACTCCTACCTCCGCCAAGCCCTCGCCCAACTCGGCCTCACCGGCCGCTTCCCCATCCTCAAACTCGGCCTCACCTACCCCATCGACCCCGCCCACCTCCACGCCCTGGCCACCATGGCCCCCACCTTCTGCGTCATCGAAGAACGCCGCCCCTTCCTCGAAGAACAAATCACCCTCCTCGCCTCCCAACACAACCTCCCCGTCAAAATCACCGGAAAAACCCTCCCCGGCCAACCCCACGGCCTCCCCTCCGACCGCGGACTCAACCCCTCTCTCCTCATCGAACGGCTCGGCCCCTGGCTCAAACAACAACTCCCTGCCGAACTCCTCGCCCCCGCCACCTCCCAAATCGACCACGCCCTCGCCCTCCTCCACGACACCGCCAACATCGACCTCCACCTCGCCCCCCGCACCCCCACCTTCTGTCCCGGCTGCCCCCACCGCGACTCCGCCAGCGTCCTCGTCGAAATCAAAAAAGACTTCGCCAACCCCGATTTCATGTCCCGGCGCCACCGCCGCGGACCCATCGACCTCGTCTTCCACGGCGACACCGGCTGCTACACCATGCTCATGTTCGAGCCCACCAAAGACCTCATGCACAACTACTCCGGCATGGGCCTCGGCGGCGGCACCGGCATGGGCATCGACCCCTTCATCACCAACAAACAAGTCGTCTTCATGGGCGACTCCACCTTCTTCCACTCCGGTCAAGTCGCCATCTCCAACTCCGTCAAAAACGGCCAAGACATCACCTACATCATCCTCGACAACAAAACCACCGCCATGACCGGGCACCAACCCACCCCCGGCGTCGAACAAGACCTCCTCGGCAACACCACCTTCACCCAAAGCATCGACAAAATCGTCGAAGCCATGACCACCGAAGGCCGCGTCGCCGTCATCCGCGTCAACCCCGCCCTCCGCGAACACTACCGCTCCATCCTCGAAGACACCATCCTCCGCGACGGCGTCAAAGTCCTCATCGCCGACAAAGAATGTGGCATCACCTACCACCGCCGCATCGCCCGCGACGAACGCGACACCATCCGCGACCTCGGCTTCCTCCCCCGCAAAACCCACATCAACATCACCCCCGAAGTCTGCGAATACTGCCTCGAATGCACCGTCGCCACCGGCTGCCCCGGCCTCACCTTCACCGAAACCGACCTTGGCCGCAAAATCCAAACCGACCTCTCCTGGTGCGTCGCCGACACCGCCTGCACCAAACTCCACGCCTGTCCCTCCTTCGAAGAAGCCATCGTCATCCGCGACCGCCCCCCCGAAAAACGACTCCCCGACTTCGACCCCGCCTCCCTCCCCCGCCCCGCCGAATTCTCCACCGACCGCCCCTGGCACATCTACCTCGCCGGCGTCGGCGGCATGGGCATCGCCACCACCACCGCCACCCTCGTTCGCGCCGCCCATCGCCAAGGCTACCGCATCCAATTCGCCGAAAAAAACGGCCTCGCCATCCGCAACGGCGGCGTCTACTCCCAAATCACCCTCCTCCCCGCCGACTCCCCCGACATCTCCCCCATCATCCCCTACGGCCATGCCGACCTCATCCTCGGCGTCGACATCCTCGAAGCCGCCCGTGGACTCGACCCCAAAGGCCACCAACGCGTCGGCCACCCCTCCCGCACCGCCGCCCTCCTCAACACCGTCAAAACCCCCACCATCCTCTCCCTCCTCGGCAAAGACGACTTCTGCGTCGACGCCATCGCGGAAGCCATCCGCCGCCAAACCCGACCCGGAGCCTTCTACACCGCCAACATCTCCGCCGCCTCCGAACACCACTTCGGCACCAAACTCTACGCCAACATCATGATGATCGGCGCCGCCTACCAAGCCGGCCTCCTCCCCCTCTCCCTCCACAACCTCCAATGGGGCATCAAAGAAACCATGCCCCGCGCCTTCAACGACAACTGGCTCGCCTTCAACCTCGGCCGCAAAATCCTCGCCGACCAACTCGCCTCAACCCCAACCTCCACCCCCGCCCCCATCCCCTCCTATCACACCCTCCTGGCCGAAAAATCCGACATCCTCCGCGCCGAAGGCCCCACCGGCCAACGCCTCGCCCAAACCCTCTGGCGTCTCTCCACCCAAGCCCTCGAACGCATCAAACTCGACCCGGAATCCCAACGCCTCCTCGTCCTCCGCATCTACGAACTCCTCCGCTACGAAAACGCCGACCTCGCCCAACAATACATCGACCGAGTCTCCTCCACCTACCAAAAAGACTCCCCCGACCACCACTACGCCATCACCCGCGCCGTCCTCTGGAACGCCCACCGCGTCACCGCCATCAAAGACGAAATCTGGGTCGCTCACCTCCTCACCTCGGAAGAAAAACACCGGCGCGACCGCCAACGCTACAACGTCAACCCCGAACTCGGCGACCGCATCATCTACCGCCACCTCAACCGCCCCGAATTCGTCCTCTTCGGCCTCAAAATCCGCTTCAAACTCAAAACCCGCGACTGGATGCTCCGCCTCATGGCCCAAATGAAATTCCTCCGTCGCCTCCTTCCCGGCTGGCACCAACAAGAACGACAATTCCGCGACTGGTTCCTCCACCTCATCGACCAATTCCCCGGAGCCCAACCCGCCACCTACCCCCTCTACCTCGAACTCTTCCGCCTCCCCGAGCAAGTCACCGGCTACCGCGAAATCCGTTACCCCAAAATGCAAGCCGCACGCCAACGCGCCGACCAACTCCTCACCGAAATCAAACGCCTCCACGCCGTCCCTCACTCCCGCACCGGCTAACGCCGAAAACCTAACCCTTTCCCATTGCATTGTCACCCCCACCCGCCTACACCTACCATGACATGGAAGTGGATTTCGCCGAAGTCGAGGCCAGTCAACGGTTCTCGAATGATGTAACCGCCAAACTCAAACACCTTCAACCCGGCACCTTCTGCCACCACAAAAGCTGGGGCATCGGCAAAATCAAAGAATGGAACCTCCCCCTCGGCCAAATCCACATCGACTTCGAAGGTAAACCCGGCCACACCATGGCCTTCGAATACGCCGCCCAATCCCTCCTTCCCCTCCCCCCCCAACACATCGAAGCCCGCGTCTTCGCCGAACCCGACGCCGTAAA
>JBDNCR010000226.1:0-4067 GCA_046719555.1 Verrucomicrobiia bacterium
TTCGCCACCGTCGAAGAGTCCTTCGGGGTCGGCACGCATGGCGGGGGCCAGGAGGTGAAGGATTTTTTCTTGGTTGCAGCCGCAGTGCCAGCGGAAGGAGCGGGTTTCGAGGAGGCTGAGTTCTTCGTGTTGATCGAGTTGGTGGACCTGATCGAGGGTTAGGTTTTGAAGCCAGGGGAGATCGCAGTCGGGTTGGGCGGAGATGAAGACGAAATCTTCTTCATCGAGGGCAAAGAAGCGGGCGGGGCGCTGCTCGCTTTGGCGGTAGAAGGCTTCGGTCGCGAGGAAGGGGGAGGCCGATTCGAAGGCGACATGACTTTGGCGCATGGGTTCGTTTCCGCGGAGGACTTGGGCGTAGAAGAGGTTGGAGGCAGTTTGTCGGACGTTGTCGGCGAGGCAATGACCGATGAGTGAGCCGGTGGAGTTATCGGCGGCGACAAAGAGGTTAAGAAGGGGATCTTCAAAGTGGAGGGTCCAGGCGATGGATTCGTTCCAGGGGCGGGAGGCCGCATGGAGGGCAACGGCAGCGAGGGCTTCTTTGAGCATGCGGTCGTTGCGGGAGGGGTTTTGGAGGTGGTGCTCGGCGAGGTGGAGGTAGTAGTCGACGTAGAGATTGCCGAAGTCGGCGCGGGTCAGGAGGGCGTTCCGTTTTCGGACGAAGTAGGCGCGGATGGAGAGGGGAGGGTGTTCTTGCGGCACGAGGCTAGCCTATCGTGGAATGGGCTGGGTGTCACCCATGCTGTGGGGAGGAAGGAGGGCTCAAGGGGAAAGGGGACCGAGCAGGAGGGGTGGGCGGGGGTTAGCGGTGGCGGGTGAAGAGCCAGGCGACCAGCCCGATGCCGGCGGCGATGCCGAGGCCAAAGATGGTCCAGGCCAGGGGACTGGCGTCATGCATCCACCAGTTGCCGACGGGGCTCATGCGGCGGGCACGGTGCCGAGTTGCCGGACGCGGGCGATGAGTTCGGCGGGTTTAAACGGTTTTTGCAGGATGCCATCGACGCCGAGGGTTTCGAGTTCTTTACGGACGTCTTCGGTGAGGAAGCCGGTCATGACGAGTTTGCGTCCACGGAAGCCGGTGGAGTCGCAGAGGCGGAGGAGTTCGGGACCGGACATGGTGGGCATGTTGAGGTCGGTGATGAGGAGGTCGATGCGGGGACCTTCCTCTTGGAGAACGCCGAGGGCTTCGCGGCCGTTGTGGGCGACGAAGAGGGTGTGGCCCTGGCGGCGGAGCATTTCGGAGAAGGTTTTGGCGACGAGGTGATAGTCGTCGACGAGAAGGATGGTCAGGGCGAGGCTTTCGGGGGCTGGGGTGTCGGTTCCAGCGCGGTTGCGCGGGGGGACTGCGGGGAGGATGGTGGTTTCGAGGGCGGGGAGGTAGATGTGAAAGCAGGAGCCGGAGCCGACCTGGGTGTCAACTTCGATCCAGCCGCCGAGGGATTGAACGATGCCCCAGACCATGGCGGTGCCGAGACCGACGGATTGGTGGTTTTTTTTGGTGGTGAAGTAGGCTTCGAAGAGTCGGGAACGGGTTTTGTCGCTCATGCCCATGCCGTTGTCGGCGATGGTGAGTCGCTGGCAAGGGATGGGATCGACGTCGCTGCGACGTCCATGGGCGGGGACGGCGAGGTCGATCGCGCGGGATTCGAGGGTGAGGACGGGCCGCCAGCCTTGTTCGGTGTTGGTTTGGAGTTTTTCGGCCAGGGTGTCGCGGGCGTTGAAGGCGAGGTTGAGGATGACTTGCAGGAGGAGGCTGCTGGAGAGGTTGATGGCGGGGAGGTTGGGTTCGAGGTCGAGTTGGATTTCGATTCGGCGATCGACGGCTTTTTCGACCAGGAAGGTGGCCTGACGGATGATGTCGTTGATGCAGATGGGTTCGCGTTTCTCGGGTTCTTTGCGGGAGACGGAGAGGACTTGTTCGGCGAGGGTGGCCGCTTGTTCGGCGGCTTGGCGGATGGCGCGGACGTGGGGCAGGAAGTCGGGCTTGGCCTCGCAGAGGTCTTCAAGGCGGCCGAGTTCCATGAGGATGGGAGAGAGGAGGTTGTTCCATTCATGGGCCAGACCGGTGGCCATTTCGCCAAGGGCGCGGAGCTGGCGGTCTTGCTGGAGTTCGATCTGGGTTTCGACTTGGGCGGACATGTCGCGACAGTAGACGAGCCAGTGGGTGAGGCGTCCGGTGTCGTTGAGGGCGGGGAGAATGCGGAGGAGGACGGGAAGGGCGCCGCCGTCGCGCCGGTGGATGATGAGCTGGCTGGAGGAGGATTTGCGGGCGGTGAGATCACGCTCGAGCCGATCGAGGGTGGCGGCGTCGGTTTGAGGGCCAAAGAGGGTGTCGAGGGTCTGTCCGGTGAGTTCTTCGGGGGGGTAGCCAAGGAGGGCGGCCAGGGGATCGTTGGCGAAGAGGATGCGGGAGGAGCGGATGGGTTTGCCGTGATCGACGATGAGGAGGCCTTCCTCGACGTTGGCGACGGCGGCGTGAAGGAGTTCGAGGTCGGCTTCGGCGACGCGTTTGGCCGTGACGTCCCGGGCGAGGCCTTCGAAGTAGAGGAAGTTGCCGGCGGTGTCGGTGACGGGATGGATATCTTCGGCCAACCAGATGTGGCGGCCGTCGCGGCAACGGACTTCGAACTCGCCTTCGTGGGGCTGGCCGCTGGTGCGGATTTCTGCCTCGGTGGCGCGGCGTGCGGCCGGGTCGCAGTAGAGGTGGGCTTCGTCGATTTGAGCAGCGAAGGCGTCAAAGGAGTCGAAGCCGACGAGGCGGAGGAAGGCGGGGTTGGCGCTGATGAAGCGGCCGTTGGCGTCCATTTGGTAGATGCCGACGGCGGTGCTGGAGTAGAAGCGGTCGAAGCGGATGGCGGTGCTGTATCGGCGGTCGATGTCGATGAGGACCATGACCTCCCCGTTGTGACGACCGCGGGCGTCTTGGAGGGGGACGGAGTGGGCTTGACACCAGAGGCGGCGGCCGCGAAGGCCGATGATTTCGAATTCGGCTTTGACGGGTTGGCCTTGGCGGAGTCCTTCGAGTCGCCGGGTGAGGGTGGGGTGGTGTTCGGAGGCCACGAACCGGGCGAGGTCGGCACCGATGACCTGGGCTTGCCCTTCTGCCTGGAGGAGATGGAGGAGGCCGGGGCTGACTTGGGCAAAGAAGCCGCGGGGATCGAGGATGGCAAAGGAGGCGGAGTCGAGTTGGCCGAGGGCCCGGGTGACCAGTCGGCTGAGTTCAAGGAGGCGGGTCTGGGAGGGCTCGGACGGAGGCGGGTTCACATGATCTCCGGGCCGCGCGCGGCGGTTCGGGACGGTTGGGCGGTCGGCACAAAAGGAGGTTAGCGAAAGGGAAGGGCCAGGCGCAAGGAGAGTTGCGGCTGGGGGTGTGGCACTGGGCCGGATTGACAAGGGTTGGGGAGCGGGGCCACTTTGGGGTGGTATGCCGAGTTTTGATATTGCCTGCGAGGTGGACCTTCATGAGTTGGACAATGCGTTGAATCAGGCGCGCAAGGAGGTGGCGACCCGGTTCGATTTTAAGAATGCCGGGGCGGAGATTGGGTTGGAGAAGGGGACGATTAAGTTGGCGGCGGTGGATCGATTCAAACTGCAGGCGCTGGCGGAGATTGTGCAGGGGAAGATGGCGCGGCGGAATATCAGTTTGAAGAATATTGATTTGGCTCCGGCCGAGGTTTCATCGACGGGCCATGCACGGCAGGAGATTAAGTTGAAGCAGGGGTTGGAGCCGGAGGTGGCGAAGAAGATTCAGCAGCACATTCGGGGGACCAAGCTGAAGGTGACGTCCCAGATTCAGGATGCTCAGGTGCGGGTGACGGGGAAAAGCCGTGATGAGTTGCAGGCGGTGATGGCTTCGGTGCGGGGCGAGGATTTCGGGGTTGCGCTGACGTTCAAGAATTTCCGGGATTGAGTGCGTCGAGAATAGCGGTGATTTGGGGGAGGGCGCTGGCCGGCTGGCGAAGACTTCGTCCCGGGCAGCGTTGGCTGTGGGTGGGAGGCGGGGTGATGGTGTTGGTGGTGGTGGGGCTGGGGTTGAGGCCGGTGTATGGGGCGGCCCGGACGTGGCGGGC
>JBDNCR010000227.1:0-4047 GCA_046719555.1 Verrucomicrobiia bacterium
CGCCCGGATGGCGCAGGCGGTGGCTCAGGCATTGGCTGCTGATGCCAACGCGGTGGTGCTGCTGGGAGGGGACTGTCCGGAGTTGTTAAGGCAAGAGCTGCTCGACGCGGTCGAACCTCTGGAACGAGCCGATGCGGTCATCGCCCCAGCCACCGATGGTGGTTACGTCCTTCTGGCTCTCAAACGGGTTCAACCCGAGTTGTTCGAGGGAATCGTGTGGAGCACCTCCACGGTTTTCGAAACGACCTTGGAACGCGCCCGGGCCTGCGGGCTCCGAGTTGAGCTGACCCGCGCCTTTACCGACGTGGACGATTGGGCGTCGTTTCAACGTGCGGGCTTCCGTGGAATGGGCCTGGCCAGCGGGGGTCCCCCGACGGCTTAACGGAGGTCGAGTCGAGCCAGCTGGAGGCGGAGCGCGGTGTCGTGAGGGTGGACCGGCGGGGCACGCAGAATGACGGCGCGGGCCCACTGTTCGGCCAGGACGATATCGTCCGGGTCGGAGTATCCGGGGCCGGAAAGCGGAATCCCGGAGCGACGTTGGCCGGTGTCCCGGATGGTTTGCGCCACGATGTGCACGGTGAACGCGTTGGCGGAGGTGGAGGCCTGGTTGGCCAGCAGGGCGAGGGGGAGTTGACGGAAAAGCCCGGCGGTGTGGTGGCCACCTGGGAAGTGGTTGTGATCGGAGAGCTGATCCTGAATTTTTCCGTCGTCGTTGACCACGGGGGGATAGGCGGTGGTGCGGGGGTTGAGCGCGGTTTTGAACCGCTCCAGTTCAGACGCGTAGTTGAAATCGAGGGCCAGATCGCTGATCCGGTGCCGAAGCGGAAATACGGCGAACCGGGGCGCCCAACTGCGAGGAGCAAAGACCGGCGCAAAAGCCACCTTTTGAAAGTCGAGCCACTCGTCCGCGGTGAAGCGCCCACGCAAAAAGCCGTCGTTCTCATTAAGCTTTTTGAGGGTGCCATCCTCCTCCAGTTCGAGTTCTTTTCGTCCGTCGCTGCCAAAGGTCAACAGACGGCTGTGGAGGGATTCGTCGGGCCCGACCTGCGCAAACGCGGTTTGATAAAACGCCGGCCCGGAGGCAAGGCCCCGCCCGGCAGCCCAGGTGAACTGGCCAGGGGCGAAGGTATTGTAGCCCGGAGCAAAGAACGACCACGCTCCCGAACCGATGGCCCGGGACGGGGAGAAATCGCCTCCGACCAATCCGATCCAGGCCAGCCAGCCGCGTGGCAGGTGGGCAAAGGGCGAGGCGAGCCGATCGAGGGGTTCTCCGGGAATTTTGCGGTCCGTTTCACTGAGTTTTTTCGAGGAGGCATGTTCGTTGCCAAAGCTGTTGCGCCGCCACCCGCCGGCCGCCGGATGCCAGATGACCCGGGCGCGCAAAGCCGAGGGATCGAACTCCTTTTTCATTTCTTCGTCTCGCTGCGTGGAGCCCTCCCGCAGGGTGAGGTAACCCTCATGAGCCGGGAAGGCATTGACGTTCCAGGTCCCGCGCCGGGGCCGATCGGGAGACACGGACGGTGCGTTGGCCTGGGCCCAAGCCGTCTCGGACACCGGTTGCCCCGACTCAGGATCGCTGAAGGCTCCGGGGGTGAAAAGGTCAAGGAGCATCCGCATGGGGGGCCCGTTTTTGGGACAGTTGAGCTGAAACTCGTTCCAGCCGTGGGCTTCCGCGGTGAGGATCGGGAAGTTGGGCAGCCCGGAGTGGACCAGACCGATCTCTCCGATGGATGTCATCAGGCGACCCCGAGGCGCACCGCAGAATAGGGCTTTGACGTGTTTGCCCCGAACGGCCTCGGTTTTGAGGGCTTTGATCTCGGGAATCTTCGCCACCTCAAGCGTTTCGATATCACTGTCTCGACCAGGCTTCGCCGCTTTTGGCAGAGCATCTGGACGGGTTTCCGCAAGCTTTTCCAGCCACTTGCCATCGTCCCGAATTCGAAGTTCTGCCGAAGCCAAAGGCACCCGGTCGGTGTTGAGGTGTTTGAGGTTGGTCAGGAATCCACCCGGGCCGCCCCGGCCTTCAATGGTGGAAACAGGGACCGCCGGGCTCCAGACCACGTTTGGAATGGCCAGGCTGAGGGTGCCTCTTTGAAGACCGATGCCGTGGGGGAGAAGTGCGGTCGAGGCGATGTTTCGGGAGGAGATGGTCGGCGTTGGGACGGGGGTCAGAAGGGACGGTTGAGGATCAATGGGGAGGTTGGAGAAATCGGGATGGGCTTCAGACTCACTCACGCCGGTCGATCCAACGTGCCGCCAAGGGTGGCCGGTGGTGCCAAAGACATGCCCCTGCAGCCCAGGGGCCACGGTGGCGGTGATGTTGGGGTTGCCGGTGCGATGTCCCAGGGGAGGATCCAGACACATCACCGATTCGGTCACCATCCGCCAGCGCAAACTCCCGATGAAGTTGCGCATCCGTTGAACACCGGCTTCATCGTGAGGTGGGGGGAGCGGTTCATCCCAGGCCATCATCTGAAACCGATTTTTGAGGGGGCGCGAGGGAGGGTCCACCCTTTCTCCACCTTCCGCCTCTTCTTCACCAGGCGACGTTCGTACAAACCATCCGACCGCCGGGATGTGGGGATCGTTGCGGAGATGCGGGTCGAACGCGCCGATGGCATTGACTTTGAGGGCCGCCTGCGACATGCGCCACCAAGGACGGGGACCGGCGGTTTGACCCGGATGACGGACGGGCACCTTATGCCACAGACCAGCAGCGTCGCGAATCTCCCAGCCGTCGATCCGAAGGAGGGTGGCAGACGAGGGATCATCGAGAACTGAGGCCGGAAGGACACCTAGCTCAAACACGATGGCATTTCCCAAAATGCCAAGGCGCTTGGGTTCGTCCCCCGGCTCCGGCACCGGTGCGAACAGGCCGACGAGGGGTTGGGTCTGGGGACCTTTGATTTGGGTGGCGCCAGGCACACTTCGGCTCCACGAGTAGTTAAGGGTGAGGGTCCCATGGAAGGGGCGAGAGGCAAACGGGTCGGGATTCAAGCAGGCCAAAGCCACCTCGAGGAGGACATGGGTCAGGTAGTAGGACAAAGGTTTCCCGTTGTAGGTGTAGGTGAACTGCCCGGAGGGATTGCGGGCCAGGAGACGTTCGAGATCGTTCCGGTCCGCCTCCGGCAAGAGCCACAAGGCCGACCGGGCGCGGGTGGTGACCTGAACCACGTAGGGCACCGACCTCATCCCGACCAACCCGGAGCTTTCCTGAATCAAGGGCGGGATCTCTGGAGGAAGGGTGTATTCGATGAGGTTAACGAGCATCTGGAGCGCGGCGGCCTCGCCATTGGCGTTGTTCGTCGGGACACCATCACCGGCGAACCGATTCAAACTTTGCAAGAAACTGCGGGGCCGCCCGTCGTTGGCTTTCAGGCCCGGGTCATACACTCGGTGGTAGCCAGGATCACGGAGGCGAGCCCACAACTCCGAGGTCCGAAGGAGGTTGGGATTGCCGTTGGCTCCTGCGGCCTGGCGGAACTGGTGCAGAAAGCGCACCAGATCGATTTTCGGCCGTCCGAGTGGATCCCGTTCGTCCTCGTAACCAAAAACGGTGGCGTGGGGCAGGATCGTCCGACGAAGGGCCGCCTCCGTTTGACGCAGAAAGGCTTCGCCCCGCTCAACGAGGGCCGGATCCAACATGGCAAAGAGCTCCTCGGCCTGTTCCAAAGCCGGGGCCCGCTGGAGAGATGAAGCCGCCGCTCGAGTGGTCGCCAGGTCGGCGAAGTCGAGCCCTTCCTGAGGAAACGGTGCCGGAGGTTTGGTCGCCTGGAAATAATCCCAGTCGATCGTGCTCACGTCGCCGGCCAGCGGTGGTTGTCCGTTGAGCCAATCCAACCAGAGCGCCCGAAGATGAGCCCCGACCACCGAAGGCACCGGAAACCCCGGGGAACCATCGGCCCGATGCCCCGGGGAACCGGCCAGAAGCGCCTCCATCTGTTGCCGGGCCTGGCGTGCCGGGTTGCTTTCCGATTGCTCAAAATAGGACCCCGATCCAAGAGCCAACGCATCCGCATCGCCCACCAGAGCGAAGGCCGGGCGGGA
>JBDNCR010000228.1:0-4027 GCA_046719555.1 Verrucomicrobiia bacterium
ATCCGGAGTAGCTCAGTGGTAGAGCGGTCGGCTGTTAACCGATTGGTCGTAGGTTCGAGCCCTACCTCCGGAGCCATGTTTTCCGACTCGCGAAAAATATTGGCCGCTGGTTAACAGGCATCACCGCTGGGGCATTCCGCCCCGATCCACCGCCAAGGCGCACAAACACAAGGGTTTGCGGGATTTCTGTCTCGCACCCCGACTCTCTCCGATTTCACCCCCGCAGCCGACAAAACGGCCAAAACCACCCCATCCGCACCCCTCTCCGCAGAAACTCTCTCCACTCTCGCCCTGCCCCGGAATTTGTTAACAGGCAAGAATGACCTGGGGCGGCATGGGCGCGGGGTTCCAAAAAAGTGCCTCAAATCAAGTCTGCCTTCTTCAGCTTTCGAATGCAGGCAGGTGTGCCTATTTCGCTTTGCCAGACCCGAATCACCCGCCAACCAGCACGTCGCAGCAAGCGACTTTGGAGTAGATCGCGTCGTTTGTTTCCTTGGATCTTGGCCAGCCACCAAGACCGGCGGGTTTGCGGAATACGGCACTTCGTTGGATGCCCATGCCAGAACTCACCATCCACGAAAACGGCCACACGCTCAGCCCGAAGAAGGAAGTCGGGGCGAATCCGATTAGGTTTCCCGTTGTTCGTCAGCGTCAACACCTGTCCCCGCCGCCAGCCCGTGATTCCCAGCTCCCGAAACACCTTGATCATGGCGAGCTCCGTCTCCCGGTTGCCCGAAGAGCGGATGTGTGACATTACCTCCGATCTCTTCGACGTGCTCCAAATATCGGCCATGGGTCACACGGTCATTGGGATGCAATAACAAGCATTTCCACCAGCTCGCGCACTTTTCTCCGGCCAAGTCCCGGCTGCGAGAGGAGCTTCTCCCAATCCATCCCGGCATAATGGGACACCGAATCCCGGCGGCGCATTCTGACCCATTCGCATCCGGTGTACATCTCCAGCTCCTCCATTGTCCGGGCATCGTTGATGAACAATGCGCGCAGGCTTTCCCACTCGCGGGCGAGTGTCTCGTCTTCGGCCTGCACCGATTCGAAGGCCGCATCGGCCAACTCCTCGCGCCAAGCCGTCGGAAGATTCAGATTCGATTTGCGGAAGCTGTCCCAGCATTCCGCTTTTTTGGATGCTTCCCCGGCATTTCCATCCCGCCGGGTGATATGGTTCCAAGCCGCATCGCACAACACGCGAAGACATTCCACCAAAGCGACGGAAAGCCGCTGCTCGTTCCAAATCCGGTCCAGATCGACCCTTCGCCCCGATTCCTCGGCCAGACGCGCCACGGCGTAGGCCACGGTATTGGCCCGATAGCCCTCCAGATTCAAAGAGTCGAAGACCTTCTCCGTGGACCGCCACAGGATTGCCTTGGCCACGACATGGCGGAAGTAATGCTGATCAACCAGAGGCTCGCCGTCCTGCTCCATGCGCTCGGCCATTTTATGGAAGTTCTTCTCCGCGCCAAGGCAGACCCAGTGGGGGTAACCCAGCCATGCGTTCTCGAACTTGGCGAGATCGGTCTTGGTAAACTTCTGCCGTGGAGGGTTTTGTTTTTCCCAATCCTTGCGTCTCGCGGGCGTGCCCTGCCGTGCCTTGTCATCCGCGTAGGAGCCTCTTGCTCTTTCGTAATACCAGTGCGAACCGCGCTCCAAGCCGCTTGCGGCCGGCGCCCAGACCGTGCGAGAAAGTTGCTCGATCTGCTGGTGAAACGGGCCGTTGGCCGCGAAATCCGCCCCGTTCACCTTGTTTTGGCTATTGGCGTATCGGGAAATCAGCGGAACGATCTCGGGGACTTTGCACTGATCCCTCAATACCGTGAGCTTCACCTGCACCACCACCGAGTCCACATTCACCCGGTCTTTCTTCACCGCATGATAAATCGAAGCTGTCGTCTGCCCTCCGTTGACGATCTGAAAATCCCGCACCCATTCCAACCGTGCGTGGCCATCCTTGCCTGCCTGAACCCGCACCTCGGCGGCTGTGCAGCACAGGCCGTTGTTGTAGGCGAGGAAGCGGTGTGGCTCTTCTTTCAAGGTCTTTTGCAGTCCCCGGTTCACTTTGCCTTTCGCCTGAAGGAACGCCCGCACATTCCGTTCCAGCAGCCGCTGGCCGTGCTCGCCGTAAATGCGCGCCAGGATGGGCGCGGGGAGAAAAGTCAGGAAAGTTCGGTATTCCCCGGTCGGGTCGGCCATCTCAAGGCAGGGAATGGACCCCCCGAAATCGTTCGTGAAATTCAACTCGATCACCTCCCGATGCCCGACCCTCAGGCGGCTGAGCTTGTCCAGGTCCCAAACCACATAGCGCACCTCGACACCCGGAACCTGTGGCTCGTCCAAATCCAGCGAGCGCACAACCCCGTCGGTGAGCAGAAACAAACGCACGGTGGTCAGCGAATCTCTCGCGCTGGCTATTTGCTGCATGGCGTGGAAGGCGTCGCTCGATTCCTCCATCTTCTCGTGAAACCCATCGAGAGCGCGGCGGAGAAAGCCGCGCAAAAGCTCGAACTGCCGCCGGGTCTCGGGTTTGCCCACCTCCACAACCCCGCCCGTTCCGTGGTAAAGCGTCACGAACAAATCCAGCGTCGCCCCGTCTCCCGACAGAGACCAGGCGTTCAACCTTGCCGCCGGGACTCTCCCAACATTTTTGGCGTCGTGATAACAAAGCTCCGCGCCGTCCGATTCGTTGTGCTCGGAAAGCAGTTCCAACACATGCTGCGTGAAGACCTCCTGGCGCATCCAGGTGGTGGTCCCGTCCCCGCATTGGGCCAGCACCTCCTGATGCAAATCCGCCGCGTATTCTTCGATCCGGCTCATCGGGTCTTCCCACATTTCCCGGCGGAGGCCAACTCGGCCACAGCACCGGCCACCGGAAGCGAGAAAGGTTCGCACGCTGCCAGACTCAGCGAATAACTGACATCCCCCACCCCGGGGGCAAGCTGCCCCTCCACGATTCTCGGAAAACCGGCTCCCACGTGAAAGGTCAACTCCTTTCGCACGGTGAACCGTCTGCCGGTATAGCGTGGCGCGTCCCGCTCCAAATAACCCGTTTCCAACAGGCGGTCGTCGAAAGTCTCGGCCGCCTGGGAGTCTTCCCTCAACAACTCCCGCAGCCGCATCACGATCCCCGGCAGGGACTCGCCGACACCCGTCACCTCGCCCTCCACCTCGCGTTCATCCACCACGACCACATGGAGAAACAAAGCGGCGATGCCCGTGTCGTCCAGTTGCCGTTCGCTGGTGATACGGACCGCCTGCGGCTGTTTCGCCGGGGTGGTTTTCACTTCCAGCGAACCGGATGCAAACTGAAAATCCTGATGCGCGGCCCTCGGAGCGCGCCACCCGTCAATGGCTGCCCTTCCCATGCCCGGGAGGAGATGTGCGCGCAGCGTGTGGAGCTCGCCAAAAAGGCCGCGCTGCTGTTCCACTGTCAACCCCGCCACCCCGGCGGCGAGAAACTTCTGCCAGCGCCGCAAACGATCCAGCAGGGCCTTTGCCGCCGCCCGTGCATTGACCGACGCCGCGACACGAGGCGCGACATCCTCAGCGAGGGCGGCAAAGACATCGGCAAAGGTGGCATCAAGCAACCGGACACCCAGATGCGCCTGTCCTGCCAGCGCAATGCTGAACACTTCCAACCCTCTGCAATTCGGCCAGTCGCGGCGGGGAGGAATGTCCGACTTCGGCAGCGGCAGGAGCAGCACCCGCCGCTTTTCTTCGACTTCCATGGCCACAAGCAAGGGATGAGCCGGTTGCGGCAGGGCAAACCGGGTCAGCCAGGCAGCAGTTCCATGGCACTTGGCTTCGGTTTCCAACTCCTGCCAAATTTCATCAATCGTCATACGCTTCGTCCTCGACCATTTCGGCACCCCAGACCTTGTTCACCCGATACTCAACTCCAATTGTTGTCTCGCTGGTTGGGAAACTGAGGGCAATACCGACAATGGGCGACCCAGAAGGGTTCAAACCGGTTTTTTCTGGAGAAGAGCCATCAGATGGTTGAACTTCGGCAGGCGGC
>JBDNCR010000229.1:0-4001 GCA_046719555.1 Verrucomicrobiia bacterium
CGTCATCCCGGAAGGTCTCCACCTTGAATTGCCGCTCGCCTCCTTCCACTGGTTGGTCGGCTCCGGTCGCTCCGTCTTTCCCCACACCCTCATTATCGCCGGAGCCAACAGCCGCGTCACCGTCATCGACTTCCTCCGCTCTGCCGCCGATCAACCTGGATTCGCCTGCTCCGTTAACGACCTCATCGTCGGCCCCGGCGCTCAAGTCGCCTACACCTGCCTCCAGGAATGGAGCGAACAAGTCCTCTCCTTCCAAATCAACGCCACCGAAGTCGACCGCGACGGCCACGGCAAATCCCTCAACGTCCACCTCGGCGGAGCCTACGCCCGAGCCGAAAGCCAGGGCCGCCTCATCGGAGCCGGCGCCCGCTCCGAAATGCTCTCCGTCTCCGTCGGCCATGCCACCCAAAATTTCGACCAACGCACCCTCCAATACCATCAAGGCCCTCACACCTGGTCGGATCTCCTCTACAAAAACGCCCTCTCCCACCGATCCCGCTCCGTCTTCAAAGGCCTCATCCAAGTTGCTCCCACCGCTCAATTCACCGACGCCTACCAAACCAACCGCAACCTCCTCCTCGACCCCGAAGCCGAAGCCGACTCCATGCCCGGCCTGGAAATCCTCAACGACGACGTCAAATGCAGTCACGGAGCCACCACCGGCCCCGTCGATCGCGAGGAACTCTTCTATCTCCTCGCCCGCGGCATTCCGCCCGTCCAAGCCAAACAACTCATCGTCGAAGGCTTCCTTGCCGAAGTCACCGATCGACTCGGTCACGAAGCCTTGGCCCATCTCATCGCCCAGCGGATCCACGCCAAATTCGAACGCACCCGCGCCTTGGGCCACCTTCCGACGGCAACCGATGGCTCCACAACCCTCGACCCCACCGACCCATCCCTCGCCCTTGCCTGAACCTCCCCCGCTTGACCACGCCGTCGCCCAACATCCATCCTGACCTGACCCTGGAGGAAATCCAATCCCTCCTGCCCGGAGCGCGCCGAGCCCTCTTCCGCCACTACCACCTCGGCGGATGCTCCTCCTGCGCCTTCTCCCCCAAGGAAACTCTCGCCCAACTCGCCGCCCGATCCAACGTCGACCCCGCCCAAATGATGGCCCATCTCCTGGCGGCTGACCAGGCCGACCAAGCCATCCTCCTCGACCCGGCCGAACTCCAACAATGGCGTTCCCAAAATCGGCCCCACCTCCTCTGTGACATCCGCTCCCGGGAAGAGTTCGAAGCCGTTCACATTCCCGGTGCCCAGTTCCTCACCCAAGACCTGGTCCAAGCCCTGATGGCCGGCGACAAAACCCTACCCATCGTCTTCTGCGACCACCGGGGCCAACACGCCCTCGACACGGCCGCCTTTTTTCAAGGCCACGGCTTCACCTCCATTCGGGTCCTCCGCGGCGGCATCGACGCCTGGGCCGAACAGATCGATCCCCAACTCCCCCGCTACCACCTCGAACGCTGATGCGGCCTGGTCCCCGGCCGACCCCCATCAGCCGCTCGAAGCCGGTTTCCCCAACCACATTCCGCCATTCCCGGACCCATTACTGGCAGGCCTCGCACGTTCCGCCGCTCCGCATCGCTTCGATCGAGCACGCCTGCTTTTCCGCCTCAGTAAACGCGGTTGTCGTCCCCGTCTTCTTCCGATCCCGAGTGGCCGAATCAATGTTACTTTTGTTAAACGTGCGCAAATAATACGTCGTTTTCAATCCCCGTTCCCACGCCTCCCGATACATGAAGCTGGCGGCTCGGGCATCATTCTCTCCCAAAAACAAATTCGTGCTCTGGCTCTGATCGATCCACTTTTGTCGCACCGCCGCCGCTTGCAAAATCCAAGTCGGCTCAATTTCAAACGCCGTCTTATACAAACGCCGAATCCTCTCCGGAATCCGATCAATCGCCTGGATCGATCCGTCAAAATATTTGAGATCACCCAGCATCTCCTCATCCCACAAACCGAGATCAAGCAAAGCCTTGACCAGATGATCATTCGTTCGGACAAAATCTCCGGACAGATTCGATTTGGTATGGATGTGCTTATACGTCGGCTCAATGCACGGCGTTGTCCCCATGATATTGGAAATGGTTGCCGTCGGCGCAATCGCCAGACAATTCGAATTGCGCATCCCCTGCTCCTTAATCTTTGCCCGTAACCCATCCCAATCCATCCGCCTTTTCCGATCGACTTGAACCGGAACTCCCCGTTCTTGCTCCAACAACTCCAGCGTATCCAACGGCATCAAGCCTCGATCCCATTTCGAGCCAGCATAGGAAGGATAGGTGCCCCGCTCCTTCGCCAAATCCGCCGACGCTGAATAGGCGTAAAACGCAATCGCCTCCATGATCTCATCGTTCAACTCAACCGCCTCAGGCGTATCGAACGGAATCCCTTTCGCATACAACACATCCTGCAACCCCATTACCCCCAAACCGACCGGCCGGTGACGCAGATTCGATTTCTCCGCCGCTTCCACCGGATAGTAATTGATGTCGATCACGTTATCCAACATCCGCATCAACGTCGTCACCGTGCCCCGCAGCTTCTCATGGTCCAAGGTTCCATCCTCACGAAGATGCTCCGGTAAGTTCACCGACGCCAAGTTGCAGACCGCCACCTCATCCGACGAAGTGTTCAGCTCGATCTCCGTGCACAGGTTCGAGTTGTGAATCACTCCGGCATGGTCCTGCGGATTGCGCACATTCGCCGGATCCTTCCAGGTCATCCACGGGTGGCCCGTCTCGAAAATCATCTCAATCATCTTCTTCCAGAGCGCCAAGACCCGCACCTTTCGACCAAAAAGCCTCCCCTCCTCCACCATCCGCTCATACGCCAAATAGCGCTCCTCAAACGCCTTCCCATACAGCTCCGGCAAATCAGGCACGTCATTCGTCCGGAACAGCGTCCAGGTCGCATCCTTCGGCAACTGACCTTCCGAAATCATTTTCAGCCGCTTCATGAACAGGTCAGGAATCCAGTGCGCCGTGTTCATGTTATGGGTCCGGCGCCGCTCGTCCCCCGTCTCCTTGCGCAAATCAAGAAAGTCCTCCACATCGGCGTGCCATAGCTCCAAATAAGAACAAAGGGCCCCCGGCCGCTTGCCTCCCTGATTCACCGCAATCGCAATATCGTTGGACACCTTCAAAAAAGGAATCACGCCCGACGATTCCCCATTGGTCCCGTGAATGTGCGCCCCCGTTCCACGAACCGCCGTCCACGAACAACCCAAACCGCCCGCCCACTTCGATAACATCGAAAAACGACGCCACGTCTCTGTGATCTCCTCAATCGAGTCGCCGCAATACAGCAGATAACACGACGAAAGCTGAGACCGAATCGTCCCCGAATTAAACAGCGTCGGTGTCGACGAACACGCCCGCTTGAGTTTGTAAATATTATAAAACTCGATGGCCCGCTCATCCTTATTCTTCTCCTTCAACGCCAGCCCCATCGCCACCCGCATCCAGAAAATCTGCGGCGCCTCCAACCGCTTCTTCCCTCCCTTCACCTGATCCACCTGCTTATGAATCAAATAACGGTCATACAACGTTTGGATCCCCAGAAAATCAAACCGCAGATCGGCAAACGGATCCAGCGCCTCTGCCAACTCCGGTAAGTTAAACTCACCCAATCGCGGGTCCAGCCGGTTCAGCGCAATCCCCTCCGGAATGTAGGCCTGGAACGCCCGCTTATGCGCCTCCTTCAGACCATTAATCCCGTCCGCAATCCGCCAATCCAACGTCTCCTCATAAATGTAAGTCAGAAGAATTCGCCCGGCAAAAAAACGCGAATCCGCGTCCACGTCCAAAAGATTCTTGGCGTTCAAAATCACCGTGTCCCGTTGCTCTTCCGCCGAAAGGGACATCGAGGCGCTCCTCAGCAAGCGCGAAATCAACTCCGTTTCCGTCAACGTCAAGTGCAGCCCAATCTTCGCAAACGAAATCCGGGCCCGGATATCGGCTAACTGCTCCTTCGTCGCCAATTCCAACTGATTC
>JBDNCR010000023.1:0-10718 GCA_046719555.1 Verrucomicrobiia bacterium
ACTCCGAACCCAAATTCTTCGCCACGTCCGGATGGGCCAGACAGTCATACAACCCGGTTTCTGCAGCCTCCGCCAAATGCCCAAAATAGATTCGGTGAAACTCGGGCCAGTTCCCACGAAAAAAGGCAGCCCGATACTCCGGGATCTGAGGATGAACCGATCCAAGAATATAGTGAAAATCAGCCTGCTGATGAAGTTTATCCAACCACGGCTCTAACCCCGGCAAATAATCACTCTCCAGCCCCAAGCAAACATCCAACCGACTCCGCATCCGTTCCCGCGTTTGTTCCACCAGTTCCACATAAACGGGAAAAAGCTCCGGCGACATCCGAACTGATGACGAGATTCCATTCGGTAGCGGACAATGACAGGTTACGATGATGCCCTTAAGCCCCCGCGCCTCCGCAACCTCCGCATAAGCCATCGGCTCCCCTTCAGCATGTTTACACAGAGGCGTATGCATGTGAGTTTCGTAAACGAGCGGTTCCGGCATCGGGAAAGCTTCGCCCGCTTCTTCTGCGATGCAAGGCCTTTACCCCATCAGCGGCCTCCACGCTTCCCCGCCCAAGATCCTGAGCCACGACGACCGACCATCGCCCTAGGGTCATGGAAACCCTTCCCACATATCCACGCCGACAAGCTTTTCTCAAATTCTGCCCAACCTCCACCCCCACCAAGCGTTGACTCATCCCCCGGTTGACGGCATGGTCCAAAGGACATGGAATCGTCCTCCGAACCCCTTCAACTCCGACGTGCCGTTCCCGCCGTCCAGATCCCTCAGGGCACGTCGGTAACCCTCGAAGCCGGCGCGGCGGTCATTATCACCCAATCCCTCGGCGGTTCCTTCACCTTGGCCCTTCCTGACCGCGGTGGCCTCTTCCGCGTCGCCGGATCGGACGCCGATGCCTTGGGGCTCACTCCTCCTGGACCAACCTCCACCTCGACCTCGGGTTCCTTCTCCGAAGAAGCCGTCTGGGCTGCACTTAAAACCTGTTATGACCCGGAAATCCCGGTCAATATCGTCGACCTCGGCCTGATCTACAGCATGGAACCTCTCCAACAAGCCGACGGTTCCTGGCACATCGACGTGAAAATGACCCTAACCGCGCCCGGCTGCGGAATGGGTCCGGCCATCGCCGCCGATGCTCGCCAAAAAATCCTCGCGCTCCCTGGCGTCTCGTCCGCTGAAGTCCACGTTGTCTGGGATCCTCCCTGGGCCCCTTCGATGATCTCACCCGAAGGCAAACTCAAACTCGGGATCGAATAGATTCCGTAGGCCCCGGTCTCCTCTCATGCGGCTGACTCTTCGCAACCAAGTTCTCGGACTGGCTGCGGCGGCGGCCCTCATCCCCGTTTTCCTGCTGCTCGTCCTCTTGCTTTACCAGGAGGGCCGGGTTGCCGACCGGGTCACCCGCGAACTTGACCAGCTCAATAGCGCCATCCTCTCCGAAGCGGCATCCGACCTCTACAACCTCTGCCGCACCGCCGATGATCTCGTCCGCCGCCAAGTCGATACGGCCCTGGTCATCGCCCGCGAACTCGCCCGACGCGAAGGTGGATTCCGCCAAGCTCCGCCCCCCGTCGAATGGCAGGCCAAAAATCAGCTGACGGCCGAGTTCACCCCCATTCGCCTCCCCGGCTTTCTCCTGGGCCCGCACACCTTCACACTCGTCACCTCACCCCAAGTCAACGTGCCTCTCGTCGATGCCCTCCCTCGCCTCGCAGGAGCCTCTTGCACCGTCTTCCAGCGCATGAACGAACAAGGAGACATGCTCCGCGTGGCCACCACCATTGTTGACCAAAGCGGCCAGCGGGGCACCGGCACCTTCATCCCGGCTCGCCGACCTGACGGCACCCCGAGTGACATCATCGCCACCGTCCTCCGCGGCGAAACCTTCCGTGGTCCCGCCTACGTTGTCGACGCCTGGTACCTCTCGGCCTACGAACCGATTCGCGAGCCCAACGGTCAAATCATCGGCATGCTCTACGTCGGCATTCGGATGGATGCCATCGAAACCCTCCGCCGATCCATCGCCGACGAAGTTGGACGCAAAGAATCCTCCCTCCTCGTTCTCTACGCCAAAGACCTGACCGGGCGAAACCGGCAACGAGGCCAAGTCGTCATGTCGCCGCGGGGAGCCCTCGACGGAACCAGCCTTTGGGAAGCCAGAGACGCCCACAATCGGCCTTACATCCAAGAAATCATCGCTCACGCCATCCAACTCGCCCCAGGCGAAGTTGGTCATCGTCACGTTGACCTCATGGAAAATGGTCAGCCCCGCACCCGGATGATCTACTACACCTACTTCGCCCCCTGGGATTGGCTCCTCTTCTCGGAAGGTTGGCAGGACGAGCTCTACGCCGCCGTGGACGGAGCCCGCTCCGCTCTGCGGGACCTGGTTTCCCAGACCGCGCTCGCCGCCCTGGCCCTGGTCGCCGCCATTCTGGCCCTGGCCATCATCTTCGGCAATCGCGTCGTCCAACCCGTCCTGCACCTTACCGGAGTAATTCACCAAGCCGGGAAAGGCGACCTCGCATCCGCCGCCGCACTCATGGACCGCTATTGGGGCACCCGGCGTGAGCATCTCTCCTCCAGCCCCACCGAGACCGACCAACTGGTTGCCGGGGTCGGTCTCATGATCGACCAACTCAGCTCCCTCGTCAGCCACCTCAAATCCGCAAGCGACACACTGGTCTCCACCGCCGACCAGATCACCGCGGCCGCCTCCTCCCAGCAATCCTCGGTTCATGCCCTCGGCTCCGCCACCACTCAGACCGCTGCCACGGCCCGCCAAATCTCCACCACCTCCCGCGAACTGGCCAAAACCATGGAAGACGTCGACGGCGTTGCGGCCCGCACTGCGGACAGCGTCGGCCAGGGACGCCGGGACCTCGGCGCCCTTGAAAACACCATGCGTCAACTCGAAGCCGCCACCGCCTCCTTCTCCGCCAAACTCTCCGTCATCAACGAACGCGCCTCCAACATCACCGGGGTCGTCACCACCATCACCAAAGTCGCCGAACAAACCAACCTCCTCTCCCTCAACGCCGCCATCGAAGCCGAAAAAGCTGGCGAGTTCGGCCTCGGCTTCGCGGTCGTTGCCCGCGAAATCCGACGCCTCGCCGATCAAACCGCCCGCGCCACCCTCGAAATCGAATCCACCGTCCGCGACATGCAATCCTCCGTCTCCTCCGGCGTCATGGAAATGGACAAATTCTCCGGAGAGGTCCGCCGTGGTGTCGAAGACGCTCACACCGTGGCCTCCCGACTGGCCGCCACCATCTCCGAAGCCCAAACCCTCTCCCCCCGCTTCGCCGCCGTCCGCGAAGGCATGGACGCCCAAGCTGCCGGTGCCTCCCAAATCTCCGAGGCCATGTCCCGCCTCTCGGACGTCGCCCGTGGCTCCGTCGAATCCCTCAACGAATTCAACCGCGCCGCCGCTCAACTCCGCGAAGCCGTCCGCCTCCTCTCCGAGGAAATGGCCCGCCTTGACGTCCAAACCCCGCCATCCCCATGAACCACGACCCTCTTCTTTCCGGCTACAACGTTCACCCCGCTGCCGAGCGCCAGGCCATGCTTGCCGAAATCGGTCTCGACCACATCGACCAGCTCTTCGCCCAAATCCCCCACGCCGTTCGCCTTAACCGTCCGCTTCACCTCCCCGGACCCCTCCCCGAATGGCAGCTCGAACGCCACTTCCTCAACCTTTCCCAAAAAAATGCCTCCACCCGCTCCCATCTCTCCTTCCTCGGCGGAGGAGCCTATGCCCACCACATCCCCGCCACCGTCGACGCCATCGCCTCCCGCGGCGAATACCTCACCGCCTACACCCCCTACCAACCGGAAATGAGCCAGGGACTGCTCCGCGTCCTCCACGACTTCCAGAGGATGGTCGCCGCCCTCCTGGGGCTCCCCTCCACCAACTGCTCGGTCTACGATGGCACCACCGCCATGGCCGAAGCCGCCTGGATGGCCTGCGTCCACCGCGACCGCTCCCACATCGCCGCCTCCGCCGCCATTCTCCCCCAAAACCGCCAAGTGCTCGAAACCTATCTCCACGGACGCAACGTCTCCATCACCTGGGTTCCTGACGATCCAGTCTCGGGCCAAACCAACCTCCACGCCCTGCGCGATGCCCTGGCGAAACAACCCGCCGCCATGGTCCTTCAAACGCCCAACCGATTTGGAGTCCTGGAACCGATCCGCGCCATCACCTCCCTTTGCCTCGAACATGAAGTCCTCTCCTCGGTTGCCGTTTACCCCGTCCTCCTCGGCTGTCTCCGTTCGCCCGGCTCTCAGGGAGCTGACCTCGTCACCGCTGAAGCCCAGCCCCTGGGACTTCCGCTCAATGCCGGTGGTCCCTACCTTGGCCTGATCGCCTGCCGCCCCGAACTCGAGCACCTCTTACCCGGACGCATCGTCGGCGAATGCTCCGACCTCAAAGGAGAGCCCGCTCTCGCCCTCGTCAAAGAAGAACGGGAACAACACGTCTCCCGCGACAAAGCCACCAGCCACATCTGCTCCAACCAATCTCTGCTCGCCCTGCGGGCCTCCGTCTTCCTCTCCACCCTTGGCCCTCACGGCTTCACCCGCCTGGCCCAACTCTGCACCACCAAAGCCCATACCTTGGCCTCCGCCCTCACCGCCCTCCCCGGCGTCGGGCTTGCCAAAACCGGCCGTTTCTTCAACGAGTTTCTCCTTAACCTCCCCCGCCCCGCCTCCACCGTCCTCCCCGCCCTCCAGGAACACCAAATCTTTGGGGGACTCGATTTCTCCACCTTCGCTCCCGACTCCGCTCAACCCAATCAACTACTTCTCGCGGTCACCGAAACCCACTCCCGTGCCGACCTTGACCGTGCGGTCAGCGCCTTCGCCCAAGTCCTACGCTCATGAAAACCCTCTCCATCTTCGACAAAACTGTTCCAGGAACCTCGGGAACTTCCATGGCCGACCCTGACTTCCCCAACCCTGACCCTCAGAACTTCTTCGACCCGGCCGACCTCCGCGACACCCCGCTGCCCCTCCCTGAACTTCCGGAGATCGAAGTCATCCGCCACTTCACCAACCTCTCCCGCTTCATCCACGGCGTCGATAACGGACCCTATCCCCTCGGCTCCTGCACCATGAAGTACAATCCCAAACGCCACGATCATATCGCCCGGCTCGACGGTTTCCGCCACGCCCACCCCCTCCAACCCCAGGACACTCTCCCCGGCCTTTGGGAAGCTTTCGGCCAGCTCCAACAATGGCTCGCGGAACTCACTGGCATGGATCACGTTAGCCTCCAACCCGCCGCCGGTGCCCATGGCGAGTTCGCCGGACTTCTCGTCATCCGCAAACATTTCGAGTCCCTCGGCCAACCGCGCCCCGTGATCCTCATCCCCGACTCCGCCCACGGCACCAACCCCGCCTCCGCTTCCATGGCCGGATTCATCTGCAAAATCATTCCCACCACCGCAGACGGTCTGATGGACCTCACGGCCTTCGAGAAACACGTCAAACCCGATGTCGCCGCCCTCATGCTCACCAATCCCTCCACCCTCGGCCTCTTCGAAGAAAACATCCAAACCATCGCCACCCGCCTCCACCAAAACGGTTCCCTCCTCTACTACGATGGGGCCAATCTCAACGCCCTCATGGGAATCGTCCGTCCGGGCGACATGGGCTTCGACGTCATCCACCTCAACACCCACAAAACCCTCTCCACCCCCCACGGCGGCGGTGGTCCCGGAGCCGGTCCCGTGGGCGTCAAAGCCTTTCTCGAACCCTTCCTTCCGATTCCGGTCATCCGTTCGGTCAACGGAACCTTCTTCCCCGATTTTCATCGCCCGCAATCCATTGGTAAGGTCAAGGCCTTCTACGGTCATACCGAAGTGCTCCTCCGGGCCGCCGCCTTTATCCTCTCCTCGGGTCCCGTCGGCCTCCGCACCGCAACCGAGAATGCCGTCCTCAACGCCAATTATCTCCAACATAAGCTCCGCGATCTCCTCCCTCCCGTCTTCACCGCCCGCTGCATGCACGAATGCCTCCTCTCCGGGGGCGACCTTAAAGTCGATGCCTTCGCCTTCGTCAAACGTCTCATCGACTTTGGCATCCATCCTCCCACCCTCGTCGGCGCTGGCTGCGTCCACTTTGCCAAACAATACGACGCCGCCATGCTGATCGAACCCACCGAGACGGAAACCCGCGCCTCCCTTGACCGCCTCATCGAGGGCTTCCGCAAAGTCGCCTCCGAGGCGGCCGTAGCCCCCTACATGATCGAAACCGCTCCTCACACCACCGCGGTCGCCAAAATCATCAAAGACGAAGCCGCCTACATCTCCATGCTCCAGGCCACCGAACCCGAATCTTGATCATGACCCCTGACCCCAACACCCTCAAGCAAGCCCCCATCCTCGTGGTCGAAGACACCCAGATGATTCGAGTGCTCCTCACCCGCCACCTCAAATCCGAGGGATTCACCTCGATTCTCGAAGCCGCCGACGGTCAGCAAGCTCTCGATCTCCTCGCCACCACTCACGTGGAACTCGTCCTTCTCGACATCAACATGCCCGTCCTTGATGGCGTCGCCACCCTTGAACGAATCAAGGCCGATCCCAAACTCAAGGACCTCACCGTCATCATGGTCACCGCCGTCGACAAAATCGAATCCGTCGCCCAATGCATCCAACTCGGGGCTGAAGACTACATGCCCAAACTCTTCAATCCCATCCTCCTCAACGCCCGCATCCTCTCCTGCCTCGAAAAACGTTGGCTCCGCCGCCAACTGCACACCCTTTCCGCTGCCTCCCCCGGACCCGGCTAATCCACTCGGGGCGCGTCTCCCCAGAGTTTCTCCAACTGGTAATAGGCCCGCTTCGCCTCCCCCATGATGTGCACCAGCACATCCCCATAATCCAACACCACCCAACCACTGACCATCTTCCCATCCACCTTCGCCGGTCGAATCCCATGCTCCTGCTTGAGCGATCCCTCAATCGCACCTGCAATCGCCTTCAGTTGCGGATCGGATTGACCCGAACAAATCAAAAAAAAGTCGGTCGGCCCCTCCACCCCGCGCAAATCCAAAATCACCGGATCCACCGCCTTCTTCTCGCTCGCCAACTCCCGGCATCGCCGAGCCAATTCAACGCCTTCAGGATGCATGTTGATAAAGTCCACGCGCCAAAATGTAATCCGCCACCGGTTGAGACACCCACTCTTTCCACGGCCCCCCTGCCAGAATCATCTCCCTTAATCCCGAGGAAGCAACATCCAAACGAAAGTCAAGGGAACGCCAACGAACCTGATCCCGAGCTCGGATTGGACCTGGACGGGGAAAAACCACAAACGTCACCATCTCGGCCAGCTTCTCCCACTCTCGCCAGGTCTCCAACACCTCCCACTGATCACTCCCCATGATCCAAAACAACTCCGCGCCTGGAAACCTCTCCCCGAACTGACGCGCAGTTTCCACTGAAAACGACAATCCCGGGCGATGCAATTCCCACGGCACCAACCGAAAACCCGGGCACCCCTCGATCGCTCGCCGCACCATCTCTGCCCGATCGCCCGGTCCAGCCTCCCCGCTCGTGGCCTTATGAGGACTTTGCCGGGCCGGAACAAAGGCCACCCAGTCCAGCGGAACCTCGCTCATCGCCACCTTCGCCATTTCCAAATGCGCCCGGTGTGGTGGATCAAACGTCCCGCCCAGTATTCCAATCCGCTCCCGGCACCTGCTCTCCGAAGACACGCCATTCAAAAGATTGACCGATCCACTTGGATATTATCGTCGGGCATCAACGGAATGTCTTTGGACGGATCCCGCAAAATCTCTGCCGCATTAAACTCAATCCGGCGCCCCCCTCGGAGTAAATTCACCTTGCGACGATTGGCAAAATCAGTGAATCCACCACACGCCGCAATCGCTCCCACCGCGGTCAGATCCTTGGTGTAAGGAACCCGCTGCGGCGCTCGCACTTCCCCGGTGACATTGACAAAACGGGCCTCGCGCGTGAACACCGTCACGTTCGGCGTGGAATAAATCCCCCGGCTCCGATACGCCCCCTCAATCCGTTGCTTCAAATCCACCGTCGTCGTCCCCGCCGCTTGAATGTTCCCCACATAGGGCATCGAGATCATCCCCGACTCATCAATCCGCACTTCATAAACCCCCTGATCCTCCGGCGGCACGCCGCTCAAACGAATAATCAGCCCATCGCCAACCCGCAATAAATCGTCTGCCGGCCGCTGCAACACCGACGGGTCACTCACCGTTGACGACGCCGCGCCAAACGAAGTTCCCGATCCCGCACAACCACTCAACCACGGCAGCATGCCGATCAGCAGGAGGGCCATTACCACAGGCAGGTTTAACAATCTAGTAACGGTCCGTCCCGCTGGTCGCTTCATTGACTTTTTTGGAGTCCTTCTTTTTCTTCACCGCCTTGGCCTGACCCGCCTTCTTCTTTCGGCGTTCGTCCCCGTAGTAGTGATAGTAGGAGGTGTGATAGTAGTAGCTGTCGTCACTCTGAACATGCACGTTATTCAGCACCACACCGACCAACCGTCCGTTGACCTCCTCCACCACCCGCTTCACCCGCAAGGAGACGCTTCGCGGATAACGACGGTGTTGCACCACCATCAAGGTCGAATCCACCAAACGCACCAACACCGCCGCATCACTCATCCCCAAAATCGGCGGCACGTCAAAAACAATGACCTCATAATACGGACGCAGCAAACGGATGGCATCTGCCATCTTCGCCGGACTCATCGCCCCCATCGACTCCGGCGGAAGTCTCCCTGACGTAATCACGTGCAAATTCTCCACCCCGGACTCGCGAATATAGTCACTCACCGCCCCACGCCCCAACAAATAATCGGCCAAGCCCAGATCGTTGCTCAACCCCAGAATCCGGTCAATCGAGTGCCGTCGAAAGTCCGCGTCCACAATCAGCGTCTTCATCCCGCTGTTCGCACACGCGTAAGCCAGATTGAACAGCGTCGTTGTCTTCCCTTCCCCCGGACCTCCGGAAACTGCCGTCAAGGTCTGCGCTCCATCCTGCGTTGGACCCAGGTCAATCTTCGCCCGCAGAATCCGGTAGGCCTCAGCGTTGGGGGAGTCCGGCCCCTCGTGATTCAAATGACCCACCCCCTGGGGCACCACCCCCACCACCGGAACATTCAAAAAGCGTTCAACATCGTCCAACGACTTGATCGATGTGTCCAGATACTCAATGAAAAAGGCCAAGCTCACCCCAAGGAAAAGTCCCACCGCCACCGATAACGCCAGATTCAATCGCAAGTTCGGACGGACCGGCGCCAAATTCGGCTCAGCCTGACTAACCAGCTTCACCGGATTCACCCCGATCTTCCGGTCCACCTTCTCTTGGGTCAGTCTTGCCCGCAGAATATCCAAAAGCTGCTGTTGCGCCTCGTACTCCCGCCGCGCATCCAAAAACGGCGCCAACTTGTCCGACCGCATCGAACGCAACCGTTCCCGGGAGTCCTCCACCTCTTTCTCCTGCGCCTCCAATTTGGATTGCGAAACACTCAAATCAATGGCCAACCCCTGCCTCAACCCCTCAATCGATTGATTCAACTTCTGGCGCAACTCCGCAACGAGCGCCTCCGCCGATTGAATCCTCGGATGCGCCGCACCAAAACCCTGCTCCCGCAACGCGGCTAAACTGGTCTCCGCATTCAACAACTGGGTTTTCGCCGCATCCACCGTGGAATCATTAACCCCAATGGTCGGCAACACCCGCTCCAGCTCCGCCACCGAAAGATTCGCCACCCGATCATACCGCGTTTTTCGCGCCAAATAATCGGCCCGCAATTCATTCAAAACACTCTCCTTCCGCTGCAAATCAATCTCCTGCAACGTAGCCGCCTGTTGGGTCGATCCCCCCAAAACCTCGTCCACGCCAAGCTCCCGTCGCAATTCCTCAATCTTGGCCTTCGCCAGCCGCACCCGCTCCTCCTGCTCCGCAAACTCCGCATCCGCCACCGACAAACCCGAGGTTGTCCGTTCCTCAATCTCTGACAGACGCGAGGCCTCATACTGCTGCGCCACCGCATTGGCAATTCGGGCCGCCTCTTGGGCATCTTGACTCTGCACCACAATCTCGATGAGCTTCGTGTTGCGGAACGGGCGCACCTGCAACATCCCCCGCGACAACATGTTGTAAATCTGATCCTGGGTCAACGACCCCGGCTCAGCTCCAAACCGGGCCGTCCACACCTCCAACAACTTCAGCTGCTCAATGACCGGATAGAGGATCTTCTTGGACTGGATGATCTCAAACTCCGTCTGCAAAAACAGCGGATCCACCCCATCCATCTCCGGCCGGAACACTTGCAAGTCGGGATTCAGTTTCTCAATCTGAATCACTGCCGATGCCTGATAAATCTTCGGCATCGACCGGGTGACCACCACCGCGGTTCCCACGGTCAAAATCAAGATCGTCAGAATGATGGGCCATCGGTTGCGCACGACCAACCAATAGTCGTTGAAGTGGAGGCTCTTCTCAGTCGGCGCATTCATCCCAAAACCCTACGCCTTAAAGATTGCGATGTTAATCCCCAGTTGGCAAGTCCTGAACCGGAAACCCTAGTAGGTTCCGCGGATGCCAAACCAAACCTGGTTCCGGTCGTAATCCCGGCCCGCAAAGTCCGAGGAGACCATCGTGTGCCGATATCCCACCAGCGCCGTCAGATAGTTCGAAAACTCATA
>JBDNCR010000230.1:0-3993 GCA_046719555.1 Verrucomicrobiia bacterium
CTGGTCCACACAGTGATAATACGGCTCATAGCGCAGCCGCAACTTGGTGTTGGGATCCGATGCACACCGCTCGGCCACCGGCTTCCGCTTCTCCGTAAAAATCGGGATCTTCAGCATGAAAAAAAAGATTCCTCCGGGAAGCAATTCAAATGCCGGAAAGCCCGCTCATTCCTCAAGCCCGGGAAATATACTTGCCGGTCCGCGTATCGACCCGAATCGTCTCCCCCTCCTTAATGAAAAGGGGCACCTGAATCTGCAAACCCGTCTCCAGCTTCGCCGCCTTCATCACATTGTTTGCCGAATCCCCCTTCACCCCCTCCGGCGACTCCACCACCTTCAACTCCACACTCGAGGGAACCTCCACCGACGCCGCCCGATCCTCCACAAACATGATATCGCAGGTCAAATTCTCCACCAAATAATCCTTTACACCCGACACCAGTTCCTCCGGCAACGTCATCGTCTCATACGTCTCCGTATTCATGAACGTGTAGCCGTTATGATCCTTGTAATTGAAGTCCCACTTGCTGTGCTGCACATTCACCGTCTCAATCTTCTCGTTCGAATTGAACCTCTGCTCAAACGAACGACCCGTCTTGATCGAGCGAAGCGTCCCCTGCACAAACGCCCGCAAATTCCCGGGAGTCCGGTGCTGCGTCTCCAGCACAATACACACATCCCCATTCCACTTCACCGCCATTCCCTTACGCAAATCATTGGCATTGACCGACATAATTAAACTCCTCCGATTAAATAATCCGGTGCCGGGTTAGGTCCTGGATATCAATCAAGCCGACCGGTCTAGCGTTGCCATCAATCACGATCAAGTCCTCAATCCGGTTTTTCTCGAAAATATTCAGCACCTCCACCGCCAGTTGACTCGCTCCCACCGTAATCGGGTCTCGTGTCATCACCTTCCGCAGCGGTGCCTGCCCAATCGACCGATCCGCCTGATAACTCCGGGCAAAATCTCCGTGCGTGTAAACCCCCGCCAACTTGCCTCCTGCCGAACAAACAATGGCGGCCCCACACCGCTTAGCCGAGATCTCCCGCAACGCCGTATCCACCGGATCGGTCAAGCGACACACCGCCACCTGCTCGAGCGGCCGCATCACATCCGCCGCCGTCAACAGCAGATTCCTTCCAATCGCTCCCCCGGGATGAAAACTCGCAAAGTCCTCTCGCCGAAATCCCCGCACCTCCAGCAACACCATCGCCAAGGCATCCCCCATCACCAACATCGCCGTTGTGCTCGACGTCGGCGCCAAGTTCAACGGACAAGCCTCCTTCCCCACCGCAATATCCAAATGCACATCCGCCAGCTTGGCTAACGGCGACTTCGCATTTCCGGTCACCGCAATGATCTTGTTCTCAAACCTCCGAATATGCGGCACCAACTGCAGAAGCTCATCAGTCCGACCACTATAACTTAACAAAATCACCACATCCCCCCGACTCAACACTCCCAAGTCCCCGTGCACCGCATCCGAGGCATCCAAAATCACCGCCGGTGCCCCGGTGCTCGTCAACGTTGCCGCGATCTTATGCCCGATATGTCCCGACTTTCCCACCCCACTCACCAGAATCTTGTGCTTCCGCGAAACACACCCCAACAACAACTCCACTGCCCGGCCAAACTCGGAACCAATCCGGTTCCGAACCTGCCGAACCGCTCCCAGCTCCACGTCAAAGACCTTCCTCGCTCTGGCCAACACATCCATGCAATCCCTCATCATGGCCAAGGCCACCGCCCGGTCAAGCGTCCCCCCCAAGCGCCTCCGCCACCCGCTTCCCCAACCGTTCACACTCCGCCGCATCCACCTCCTCCGGCACCCGAATCGGTGCACAGAACGTAAATCGGACCCGACTAAACGGCTTCGGAATCTGGAAACGATCCCACGAACCCAACACCCACTTCCTCTCCGCCTCCACCCGCAGCGGCACGATCGGCACCCGGCTCAACGCCGCCAACTGCACCAATCCAGCTCCCACTGAATAACGAGGTCCCCGCGGCCCATCCGGAGTCACGGCTCCCCAATTGCCCGGCACCGCCAACATCTCCAACATCTCCTTACCGGCCCGAATCGCATGCCGCGACGTTGACCCCCGCACCGACCGGAGCCCGAACCAGCCAATAATATCGCTGATCCACTGCCCATCCCGGCTCAGACTGATCATCACATAAATGGGCCGATGAGCCACAAACCGCGCGTAAAACGGAGGCAACGCCAAAATCCGATTATGCCAAAACGCCAGCAACGCACCCTGTTCCGGCCCCCACGTTCGCTCTCCAGCCTCATCCACAAACTCCATCCGGAGCGTCCGGCCCCACAGCGCCAAGATCCCGCCCCCCACCGCCGGCAACACCCCTTCCCGAACCCACCTCTGCAGCCGGTTCATGGCACCCGTTGCCGCTGCCAAATCCGCGAAATCGCCCGCACCGGCGACTCCACAAACAGCTCCCGCAAAAACTCTTCGGTCTTCATCGCTTTCGCTTCATGCACGGGCTTCAACGCCGCCCACCCCGCCACCATGATGCATCCCACCAACGGATACAACAGGCTGAATCGGTTCAACTCCACCCCAACCACCTCCACCGTCACCCCCTCCATCGTGTCCAACACCAAACCCCACACAATCGGAAAAAAACCTCCCACCAAACTGTGGGCCACCGAAAACACCGCAAAAAAGTGGCTTCGACCCATCGCCGGCACAATCGCCATCGCCAACCGCGTATTGGCAATCATAAACATCGCAAACCCCAGCGACCACGTCAGCGCCTGCCACAGAATCACCGGCCAGACAAACGGCAGAATCCCCGCGCCCACCAAACCCCACCCTGCAAAATGCACCACATGAACCCCACACATCGTCGCCAACATCGGACGGCTTCCCGTCCAATCCACCACCTTGCCTAACACCCAACACGCCCCCACGTAAAACGCCCCACCGGCCCCGTTCATCAACAAAAAATCCCGGTCACTCATCCCGAATTTATCCCGGCACATCGGCAACACCAACACCGCCCCCGCTGCATACCCCACCAAAACAATCACATTCTGCCGCAACAACGCTCGAAATGGCCCAAATTCCAGGATGCTCCTCCACGGCACCGGCTCACGGCTCCGTGAACCCTCCGGCACCGCAACATCAGGGATCCGCCGCAAAAAACGCAAACTCACCAAGCCCGCCACAAAACTCATCACAAACAACGGCGCAAACGGCGCCGTCGTCCCATCCGCATCCAAATACCACGCCACCACCAACATCGTCACCACCACCGCCCCCTGCCCGGCCATCTGCTCCAGCGAAACAAACCGCCCTCGCACCCGCTCCGGAACCAGCTGCGTAATCCACGGCATGAACCCACACACCGAAATCCCCCGCAACGCATTATACCCAAACAACAAAAACAACATCAGCCCCATCCGCGTCATCGCATCAATCTTCTCCGGCAACATCGCCACCCCCGCCATCGCCACGATCAAAAAACAACGCGCCGTCCAACCGCTCACCACAAACCGCTTATAACCCACCCGCTCCACATACCGGGCCGCCGGAATCTGCAACGTGTTCAACAGCGGCGACAACGCCAAAACAATTCCCAAAATCGTCGCCGAAGCTCCCAGCCGTTTGAAATACAACAGAATCGGTGCCCCCAACACCATCGTAAACGAGATCGAATTAAAAATCTGAAACACCCAGGCGTTCCAAACCCCCGGTGGCATCCCCTCAATCCAAACTCGTTTCATCTCGCACCCCGCCTGGCCCGATCCCAGCCCCCCCTCAACCCTCCCTTGGCCTCAACAACGGAAACAAAATCACATCCCGAATCGACTCCGCCCCCGTCAACAACATCAACAAACGGTCGATCCCCACCCCCAGCCCGCCCGCCGGCGGCATCCCATGCATCAACGCCTCCAGAAAATCCTCATCCAGCTTCTGCACCTCCTCCCCCGACTGCTCCAATAACCGTTGCCGCTGCACCAGATC
>JBDNCR010000231.1:0-3987 GCA_046719555.1 Verrucomicrobiia bacterium
TCGCCCCCCTCTTCGTCAAAGACCACCTCACCCAGCCCGAACCCATCCCCAGCATGCCCGGCATCTTCCGCTTCTCCCCCGCTCAACTCCTGGACGAATGTCGCCAACTCCGCGACCTCGGCATCCCCGCCGTCGCCCTCTTCCCCTGCATGCCTCCCGACTCCAAAGACCCCGAAGGCTCCGCCGCCCTCAACCCCGACAACCTCATCTGCCGCACCGTTCGAACCCTCAAAGAAGCCCTCCCCGACCTCACCCTCATCACCGACGTCGCCCTCGACCCCTACACCTCCCACGGCCACGACGGCGTCCTCGGCCCCGACGGCCTCGTCGATAACGACCGCACCGTGGACCTCCTCGCCCACATGGCCCTCCTCCTCGCCCGCGTCGGCGCCGACATCGTCGCCCCCTCCGACATGATGGACGGCCGCGTCCACGCCATCCGTCGCTGCCTCGAAGAAGCCGGCTCCTCCCACACCATCATCCTCGCCTACGCCGCCAAATTCGCCTCCGCCTACTACGGCCCCTTCCGGGACGCCGTCGGCTCCGCCCAAGCCGCCGGAACCCACACCCTCGACAAACGCTCCTACCAACTCGACCCCGCCAACGCCCGCGAAGCCGAACGCGAAGTCGACCTCGATGCCGCCGAAGGCGCCGACATCCTCATGGTCAAACCCGCCGGCCCCTACCTCGACATCATCCGCCGCGTCCGCCAACGCTCCACCCTCCCCGTCGCCGCCTATCAAGTCTCCGGCGAATACGCCCAAATCCACGCCGCCGCCGAACGGGGCTGGCTCAACCTCACCGCCGCCCGCGACGAAAGCCTCCTCGCCATCAAACGGGCCGGAGCCGACCTCATCCTCACCTACTTTGCCAAAGACATCGCCCGCGACCTCACCGCACCCTGACCACCCCCAACCATCCACCCCGCAGAAACTACCAAACCGACCGATTTTCGCTTTGCGCCTTCCCCACCCTGAATTACCCTCCCTTCCTATGCAGAATCTCCATTCGATGTTCGGAGCGTGTCCGCCACGCCAGGGCCTCTACGACCCCTCCATGGAACACGACGCCTGCGGCGTCGGTTTCGTCGCGAACATCCATGGCACCCCCTCCAACGACGTCCTCGAAGCCGCCCTCCGCTGCGTCGGCGGGCTCGTCCACCGCGGAGCCCTCGACGCCGATGCCAAATCGGGCGACGGCGCCGGAGTCCTCACCCAAATTCCCCACAAACTCTTCCGCCGCGAACTCGAAAAACTCGGCCACAAACTCTTTGCCCCCTCCGACCTCGCCGTCGGCATGTTCTTCCTCCCCTACGACGACGAATACGCCCAAGCCCACTGCCGCAAAATCACCGAAGACATCCTCGAAAGCCACGACCTCCTCCCCGTCGATTGGCGCGAAGTCCCCACCAACCCCAAAGTCCTCGGCGACAAAGCCGCCGCCACCCAACCCAAAATCGAGCAACTCTTCATCCTGCGCAAAAACAGCGATGAACTGCCCGACGCCGACTTCGAACGCCTCCTCTACCTGTCCCGCAAAGAAATCGAATCCAAAATCGCCACAGCCGGCATCCACGACTGCTACATCTGCTCCTTCTCCTCCCGTTCCATCATCTACAAAGGCATGTTCACCGCCCCCCAACTGGAACGTTTCTACCTCGACCTCCAAGACCCCGACTACCAAACCGCCCTCGCCATCTTCCACCAACGCTACAGCACCAACACCTTCCCCACCTGGTCCCTCGCCCACCCCTTCCGCTTCCTCGCCCACAACGGTGAAATCAACACCATCCAAGGCAATCGCAACTGGGTCCGCGCCCGCGAAAACGACTTCACCGATAGCATCTGGGGCGAACGCGCCCGCCTCCTCTCCCCCATCATCCAGCCCGGAGCCTCCGACTCCGCCAGCGCCGACAACGCCCTCGAACTCCTCACCCTCTCCGGCCGCAGCCTCATGCACAGCCTCATGATGATGGTTCCTGCCGCCTACCAATCCGAACACGGACTCGACCCTAAAATCAAAGGCTTCTACCAATTCCACGAATGCCTCAACGAACCGTGGGACGGCCCCGCCGCCCTCGTCTGCTCCGACGGCCACGTCGTCGCCGCCTGCCTCGATCGCAACGGCCTCCGTCCCGCCCGCTACGAAATCACCCGCGACGGACTCATCGTCATGGGCTCTGAAGCGGGCCTCGACGACAACGAAGAAAAAGACATCCTCGAAAAAGGCCGTCTCGCCCCGGGCGAAATGCTCGTCGTCGACACCATCGCCGGAAAACTCCTTCGCAACGACGAAATCAAACGACACGTCGCCGCCCTCCAACCCTACGACCAATGGGCCGACCAATCCCTCGTCCGACTCGACGAAATCCCCGGAGCCGTCTCCACCTCCACCCTCAACCCCCGCCCTCTCCCCCCCGAAACCATCGACGCCGACGCCCTCGCCTTCGGCTGCCCCGACGAAGAAATCAACCTCGTCCTCCTCCCCATGCTCAAAACCGGAGCCGAACCCATCGGCTCCATGGGTGACGACTCCCCCCTCGCCGTCCTCTCCGAACGTCCCCGTCCCCTCTCCCACTACTTCCGCCAACTCTTCGCCCAAGTCACCAACCCCGCCATCGACCCCATCCGCGAAAAACTCGTCATGTCCACCGCCACCCTCCTCGGCCCCCGTCCGAGCTGGCTGCGCGAATCCCCCCAACACGCCAAACTCGTCCGCATCGAAAGCCCCGTCCTCACCAACGCCGAACTCGAATTCCTCCGCTCCGGCGCCAACGGCCACCTCCAAGCCGCCACCCTCTCCATCCTCACCCCCGTCGCCTCCGGACCCGATGGCTTCACCTGGTGCCTCGACAACCTCTGCCGCGAAGCTGAAGCCGCCGTCCTCAACGGCCACACCCTGCTCATCCTCTCCGACCTCGGCACCAACGCCGAAACCGCTGCCCTCCCCATGCTCCTCGCCGTCGGCGCTGTCCACCACCACCTCATCCGCCGCGGCCTCCGCATGAAAACCAGCCTCGTCTGCCAAACCGCCGAAGCCCGCGACGTCCAATCCTTCGCCTGCCTCATCGCCTACGGAGCCGCTGCCATCAACCCCTACCTCGTCTGGGACCTCGTCGCCAAACTCCAAGCCGACGGCAAACTCACCGGCCTGACCGAAACCGCCGCCATCGAAAACTACTGCAAAGCCATCGACTCCGGCCTTCTCAAAATCATGTCCAAAATGGGCATCTCCATGCTCGCCTCCTACCACGGCAGCCAACTCTTCGAAGCCATCGGCCTCCACGAAACCGTCATCGAACGCTTCTTCACCGGCACCCGCTCCTTCGTCTCCGGCATCCGCATCGAAGACATCGCCCGCGAAACCCTCCGCCGCCACACCGAAGGCCACCACGATGCCGCCGCCAAAGCCAAAAAAGATCCCGGCTTCTACCGCTACCGGCCCCAGGGCGAACTCCACGCCGTCACCCCACCCGTCCTCCAAAACCTCCACCGCTTCGTCGGCCTCAAAGGCGAAGACAAAGCCAATAACCCCGCCGACTATCAAGCCTTCGCCGACGCCGTCAACGCCAACTCCCCCGTCGCCATCCGCCAACTCCTCCGCTTCAAACCCGGCCAACCCATCCCCCTCGACGAAGTCGAACCCATCGAAGACATCCGTCGCCGTTTCACCACCGCCGGCATGTCCCTCGGCGCCCTCTCCCTCGAAGCCCACGAAGTCCTCGCCATCGCCATGAACCGCATCGACGGAAAATCCAACTCCGGCGAAGGCGGCGAAGACAAATCCCGCTTCACCCCCCTCGAAAACGGCGACTCCAAAAACAGCCGCATCAAACAAGTCGCCTCCGGCCGCTTCGGCGTCACCGCCGAATACCTCGCCAGCGCCACCGAAATCGAAATCAAAATCGCTCAAGGCGCCAAACCCGGCGAAGGCGGGCAACTCCCCGGCCACAAAGTCTCCGCCCTCATCGCCAAACTCCGCCACTCC
>JBDNCR010000232.1:0-3962 GCA_046719555.1 Verrucomicrobiia bacterium
GGGAGGGTGGCGCATGAGGACATGCGCCCGACAGGTGGTGGAGGATGAGGTGGGGGATGGCGCGTGGGGGCATGCGCCCGATAGGGGCAGAGGTGGGGGAGGGGAGGATGCAGCTTGCGGCGGGAATTTGGGTTGATTCAACGGGGTCTGGCCCGTAACCTCCCCCCTCTTTGGCGTGTGGGGCCCCAGCTCGGCAGGGGTGCTCGCAGGTCATTCAGATTTGAAGCCTAACCGAAAGATTTTATGGAACCCTCTGAACGCTCCCAAAACCTGACTCCCTCGCTGACCCTGACTGTCGATGCCAAGGCCAAGGCCATGAAGGCGGAAGGTATCGATGTGATTGGTTTTGGAGCGGGTGAACCCGATTTTGATACGCCGGAGCATATCAAGGCGGCGGCGATGGGGTCGTTGGATGCAGGGTTTACGAAGTATACGCCGGCGGCCGGGATTCCCGAGTTGCGAGCGGCGATTAGCGATAAGCTGAAGGCAGACAACCATTTGGACTACGATCCGTCGCAGATTGTGGTGACGTGCGGGGCCAAGCATGCGTGTTTCAATGCGTTTTTGGCGACGTTGAATCCTGGGGAGGAGGTTTTGATTCCGGCACCGTATTGGTTGAGTTATCCGGAGATGGTTCGTTTGGCAGGTGGGGAGCCGGTGTTGGTTCCGACGACAGCAGAGAATGGTTACAAGCTGACCCCTCAGCTTTTGTTGGAGCACATGAGCCCGATGACGAAGATGGTGGTGATCAACTCACCGGGCAATCCGACGGGGTCGGTTTATACCGAGAATGAGCTGGCCGCGTTGGCGGAGGTGGCGCTCGATGAGGAGATGTTGATTTTGTCGGATGAGATTTATGAGAAGCTGGTGTATGGGGAGGCCAAGCATTTTTCGGTGGCCAGCTTGAGTTCAGGGATTTACGAGCGGACGGTGACGATCAACGGGTTCAGCAAGCCGTATGCGATGACGGGGTGGCGGTTGGGTTATGTGGCGGCACCGAAGGATGTGGCGAAGGCGATTGAGTCGATCCAGTCGCATTCGACGTCGAATCCGACGTCGTTTGCGCAGAAGGGTGCGCTGGCAGCCTATCGGGGTCCGCAGGATTGTGTGGAGGAGATGGTGAAGGAGTATGACCGTCGTCGGCTGCGCGCGATGGAGTTGTTGGATGGGATTTCTAAGCTCTCGTATGTGAAGCCCGAGGGGGCTTTTTATATTTTGGTGAATATTGCCCGGACGGGCTATGATTCGACAGAGTTTGCGGAGAAGTTGTTGGCGGAGCAAAAGGTGGCGGTGGTGCCGGGTGCGGCGTTTGGCAATGATGAGACGGTGCGGCTTTCGTATGCCACGTCGTTGGAGAAGATTGAGGAGGGGTTGCGCCGGTTGGCGGCTTTTTGCGGCTAAGGAAGGCAGCCCATGCCGAGCACCTCAGCTTGGGGGAGGTGTCTCGGTTGGGGGAGGTTGATTTGTGGCCGGGCCGGGCTGGGCTGAGGGAGAGGTTTGGGAGCGGGCGAGGATTTCGGAGATGGCCCAGGAGGCGTGTTCGGCGATGAGGGGATGAGGATCGGACGCAGCCCGGTGGAGGGCGGGGAGGTCGTCGGGGGTGCCGATATTGCCAAGGACGACCGCGAGGTTGCGCAACCAGCGGGGGCGTTTGAGGCGAAAGATGGGGGTGCCCCGGAAATGGTGGCGGAAGGTGGCGTCATCCCAGTTGAGCATGTCGCGGAGGTCAGGCAGGGGCCGGGCGGCGAGTGAGGTTTCTCGGGTGTGTTGGGCCCAGCGGTTCCAGGGGCAGACGTCGAGGCAGTCGTCGCAGCCGAAGAGCCGGTGGCCCATGGGGCGGCGGAACGGGGTGGGGATGGGGCCTTGGTGTTCGACGGAGAGGTAGGCGAGGCAGCGGCGGGCATCGAGTTGGTAGGGGGCGGTGATGGCGCGGGTCGGGCAGGCTTGAAGGCAGCGTTGACAGGAGCCGCACCGATCGGGGGCGGGTGGGTCGGGGGGAATGTCCAGGGTGGTGACGATGACGCCGAGGAGCAGCCAGGTGCCGTGGCGGCGGTGGATGAGGACGGTGTGTTTTCCCTGCCAGCCAAGTCCGGCGCGGGCGGCGATGACTTTTTCCATGAGGGGGGAGGTATCGACGCAGACTCGTTGGTGGCCGCCGAAGGTTTCAAGCCAGGTGGCGACTTCATGGAGCCGGTGACGGAGGAGGGAATGGTAATCGGAGCCGAGGGCGTAGCGGGCGATGAGTCCGCGACCGGGGGGGTGGGGTTGGTAGCTGTTGAGTCCGGCGACGATGAGGGTGCGGGCTTGGGGGAGGAGGCCGGTGGGGTCGAGTCGGGTGTCGAGGCCGCGGGTCATCCAGGTCATGTCACCGGCTTGGCCTTCGGCCAACCACTGGCGGAGGTAGGCACTGTGGGGGATCGGTTCGCAGGGGGCGAAGCCGACGGCGTCGAAGCCGCGTGCGGCGAGTTCAGAGCGGATGGCGGTGGCAGTAGGCTTCCCAGATCCTTCGGGCGATGTCATCGATGGAGGCGTCGTCAACGTTGACGATGTAGTGGGCTTCGAGGTAGTGGGGTTCGCGGGCGGTGAGAAGGGTGGAGAGGGTGTGGCGAGGGTTGGGGCTTTGGAGGAGAGGGCGGTTGCGGCTGCGACGGACCCGTTCCCAGAGGCAGTCGAGGGAGGCGCGGAGGTAAACGATGAAGGAGGAGCGCCAGAGGAGGTCGCGGTTGGCGGGGTGTTGGACGGTGCCGCCGCCGGTGGAGAGGATGGAGGGGGGCTCGCAGACGGCGCGGAGGAGGGCATCGAACTCCATGCGGCGGAAGGCGTCCTCGCCGTCTTCTTGGAAGATTTGGGAGATGGAGCGGTGTTGGCGTGCTTCGATGGCGAGGTCGAGGTCGATGAAGGGGCGTTCGGCGAGGGAGGCGAGCTCGCGTCCAACGGTGGATTTACCGCAGCCCATCATCCCGACCAGCGCGATGTGGGCCGGACCGTTGACCACTTCCGGCTCCATGGGACTGAACGTGCCTGGTTGAGGCTGGGGGGACAAGTCCGAGGTCGGGCGGATTGGGGTTGGGGGGATTATTCGGCGGTGCCGCTGGCGGTGGGAGGGGTGGGCAGTTTGCGCGGCTTGCGTTTGCGTCCGGGCTTGGTGCGGCGGGGTGAGGTGTTGTGGGAGGTGGGGGCGGGCAGGAAGGGAAGGACAAAGGCGTCGTCGAAGGAGAAGCCCGGCGAAAAATCATCGGGCCGGTCGGCCTCACTTTTGCCGAGAACGCCGTGGCTGACGAGGGTGAAGACGATGTTGCCGAAGTCTTCGCAGGCGTGAATTCCCCATTCGTTGAGGACGAGTTTGCCCATGGGGCCAAATTCGGTGAGGGTGAATTTGCGAAGGCCGTCGAGGAGTTCGGCACCGGAGACGTGGCGGGTGGTTCCGGATTGGGAGCGTTTGAGCATCTTGATCGTGTAGTCGAGGCCGTCGCGGACAAAGGCGTAGGCTCGGGCATCGTAGCGGGCGTCGCGTTCGACGATTTCGGACACGATTTGGGAGAAGCTCGGTTTTTGCATAGAACGGATTTGGCGATCAGGGGTTGCCGGAGATCAACATGGTGTGCCGGACCAGGGAAATCAAGGTTCCAAGAGCGAGGAGGCCGAGAAGGGAGGCAAGTACGACTTGTTCCTTCCCGGTCAGCTCGAACTTCATGAGAGGACTATATTCACCACTTTGCCCGGAACGGAAATGATTTTTTTGACGGGTTGGCCTCCGGTCCAGTGGGCGAATTTTTCATGGGAGCGGATGGCGGTTTCCTGGTCGGCGGCCGTGAGGCCGTCGGGGAGAAGGAGTTTGTCGCGGAGTTTGCCGTTGACTTGAACGACGATGTCGACTTCGGCGCGGCGGAGGAGGTCGGGATTGAGTTCAGGCCAGGGGGCGCGGGCGATGAGGTCGGGCTGACCGAGCTGGGACCAGAGTT
>JBDNCR010000233.1:0-3958 GCA_046719555.1 Verrucomicrobiia bacterium
GATCTCCCCGCCCGCTGGGCCGCCTGAGCGATCCGCTGCCGAACCCGTTCCAACCGTTCCCGAAGAATCTCAGACATAAGCGCGCATCGAAAGATATTGACTACAAATAAGTCCCGCTTATCGTAAGATCATGCAAGTCGAGTCGTTCAAAGTCTTTCGTGATCTGGTCGAATCCCAGAGCTTCAGCAAGGCCGCCCAGCTCAATTCCATCACCCAATCCGCCGTCAGCCAGCAAGTCCGCTCCATCGAAGAGCGCTTCCATGTCCCCTTGATCGAGCGGAGCAGCAAACGTTTCGCCCTCACCCGGGAAGGCGACCTTTTCTATCAGACCAGCCGCCAAATCGTCACCCATTACGAAACATTGCAGCATCAGTTCAACGAGATGCGCAACATCATTTCCGGAACCATCCGCCTGGCCACCGTCTATTCCATCGGCCTGCACGAACTGCCCCCCTACCTCAAACGTTTCCTCATCGACTTTCCCCAAGTCAATGTCCACGTCGAATACCGGCGCTCCAACCAGGTCTACGACGAAGTGCAAGCCGGCACCTGCGACCTCGGCCTGGTCGCCTTTCCCACCCAAAAGAAGAACCTCCGCACTGAACCCTTCAAAAAAGATCGCCTCGTCGCCATCTGCGCCCCGCAGCATCCTCTCGCCAAACGGGAAGAAGTGAAAGTTGCCGACCTCGGACCCTACAAATTCATCGCTTTCGAATCCGACATCCCAACCCGGCGCGCCATTGACAAAATGTTCCGCGAAGCAGGCGTTGATCCGAAGCCCGTCATGGAATTCGACAACATCGAAACCGTCAAACGCGCCGTGGAAATCGACGCCGGAATCGCCATCGTCCCCCGCGCCACCATTGAACAAGAAGCCAAAGCCGGAAGTCTCGTCGCCATCGAATTCGAAGGCCGTCAGTTCTATCGCCCGCTCGGCATCATCTACAAAAGCGGCCGAGTCCTCTCCCCCGCCCTCAAACGGTTCCTCAAAAATCTCCAGGATCCCCTGCCCTCGCCCAACGGCGTCGCCAAGCCCGCCAAATCCTCCTAACCGCCCCTTCAACTGACCGCTGCCTCGCTGTTGCGGGCTCCATCACGCCCCACGCTCCACCAGACTGCTTCCCGTCATCTCTGCCGGTTTCTCCAAGCCCGCCAACGCCAAAATCGTCGGTGCCACGTCGGCTAAAATTCCATCCCGCACCCTCACCCCCGTCACCTCGGGGGCGACAAACACAAAATGCACCAGATTGGTCGTGTGAGCCGTATGCGGTGACCCATCCTCAGCAATCATCCGCTCACAATTCCCATGATCCGCGGTCACCAGCGCCACCCCCCCCATCTTCAACACCTGCTCCACCACCTGCCGCACACAATCATCAATCACTTCCACCGCCCGAATCGCCGCCGGCAGGCTCCCCGTATGACCGACCATGTCCGGATTGGCAAAATTCAGAATCACCACGTCATACGTCCCCGAACGGAGCCGTTCCAACGCCGCCGCCGTGACCGCGGGGGCACTCATCTCCGGTTGCAGATCGTAGGTCGCCACTTTGGGCGACGGAATGACCTCCCGGTCCTCACCCGCATACGGAGGTTCCACCCCGCCGTTGAAAAAAAAGGTCACATGCGGATACTTCTCCGTCTCGGCCAACCGACATTGACGCTTGCCGGCCTCGCTCAAAACCTGGCCCAAGATCCGGTCCATACTTTGGGGCGGAAACACCGTCGCCACACCCCACGCCGCATAGCGGGCATCGTATTGCGTCAGCGTCACCAGCTCAATGTCTGGCCGTCCGGAAACATCAAAACCATCAAAGCCCGGCTCCTTCCAAGCCCGGCACAACTGGCGACCCCGATCCGAACGAAAATTGAAAAACACCACCGCATCCCCCGCCCGCAACAAAGGCCGTGGCGAATCGATCAACACATGCGGCTTAATAAATTCGTCCGTGACCCCTGCCGCATACGAAGCCTCCAACGCTGCCACCGGATCCGAAGCCGGTTCTCCCACCCCGTTCACGATCAGATCATAAGCTAACTTTGTCCGTTCCCAGCGCTGATCCCGGTCCATCGCGTAATACCGCCCAATCAACGTCGCCGGAATCCCCGCCCCGATCTCCCGCATCTTCTCCAACAACGCACGGACATAACCCGCCCCACCCTGCGGCGAAGTATCGCGGCCATCCGTTACCAAATGAACGTAAATCGTCGGCACCCCGGCGTCCCGGGCCATCTGCAACAACGCGTAGAGATGCGACTCATGCGAGTGCACGCCCCCATCCGACAACAACCCCAAAAGGTGAAGCGCCTTACCCTCCGCCTTCAACCGGGCCAACGTCCCTTGCAGCGCCGCCTGCTCGAAAAAGCTTCCATCCCGAATCGCCTTGTTGATCCGCGTGATGTCCTGATAAACAATCCGCCCGGCTCCCAAATTCAGATGCCCCACCTCGGAATTGCCCATCTGCCCCTCCGGCAAGCCCACATCCTCGCCGCTGGCTGAAAGCTTGCCCCACGGATAGCGGGCCAACAACTCATCGTGAAACGGCGTGCGGGCCAACACCGGAGCGTTCCCCTCCTTCTCCGCGGCTTCCGGACCTGCCGGGCTAATTCCCCACCCATCTCGGATGATCAAGACAATTGGCTTCTTCATGGTGCGCCCGGATTGAAGGGAAACCGCTCCCTTAAGTCAAACCGGGTTCCCCGCCACGCGCCGTCCGCTGCATCAACCCGCTACAAACCACAAAGTTTGAAGGTCCGGTCAAGATGCCGAAAATGGCGATCCAACGAACAAATCCCACGCAACTCCTCCAACGGAATCAAAGACAAAACCTCCGCATCCCGGGCCAAGTAATCCAGCAACGTCCCCTCCCCATGCCAACAGGCCATCGCATTGCGCTGCACCAACTCATAAGCCCGGCGTCGCTCACAGCCCCGGTCCGTCAACGCCAACAGCACCGACTGCGAAAAATAGAGACCTTTGGTCAACTCCAGATTTCGTTTCATGTTCCCCGGATACACCACCTGGCGATCCACCAAATCGGTCAGCTTATCCAACATGTAATCCAGCAGAATCGTCGCATCCGGAAAAATAATCCGCTCCGCCGACGAATGGGAAATGTCCCGCTCGTGCCAAAGCGCCACATTCTCCATCGCCGTCACCGCATGGCCCCGGAGAACCCGCGCCAAGCCGCTCAGCCGCTCTCCAATAATCGGATTCCGCTTGTGCGGCATCGCACTGGAACCTTTCTGCCCCGGAGAAAAATACTCCTCGACCTCCAACACTTCCGTCCGTTGCAAATGACGAAACTCCGTCGCCCAACGGTCCACCGACGAGGCGATCAGAGCCAGGGCCGCCATAAAATGCGCGTGCCGATCCCGCTGCAAGATCTGCGTCGACAGAGGCGATGGCGTGAGGTTGAGCCTCCGGCAAACATACGCTTCCACCCTCGGATCCAGATGCGCGTGCGTCCCCACCGCGCCCGAGAGCTTGCCAACCGCCATCTGGGCCCGGGCCTCGCGCAAACGCGCCTCGGCCCGTCCAAACTCCTGATGCATCAAGGCCAACTTCAACCCGTAAGTGATCGGCTCGGCATGAATCCCGTGGGACCGTCCAATCATCGGCGTCCGCTTGTAACGCCGCGCCTTGCGGGCCACGACCGAGCGGAGCCTCTTGAGATCGGCCAAGAGCAAGTCGGCTGCCCGGCACGACTGCAACGCCAACGTCGTGTCCAACAGATCCGATGACGTCAAACCCTGATGAATCCAGCGGCCCGCCGGCCCGACATACGTCGCCACGTTCTCCAAAAAAGCCAACACATCATGGTGCGTCCGCTTCTCATTCTCCCGAACCTGAGCCAGATCGAACCTGGCCTTGGCACGGATTGTCGCCGCATCCTTTTTCGGAATCACCCCAATCCGGGCCATGCCCTCACACGCCAGAATTTCGATTTCCAGCCAG
>JBDNCR010000234.1:0-3958 GCA_046719555.1 Verrucomicrobiia bacterium
CAGAGCCCAGGTGAAGCCGATGGGGAGGAGAACGCGGGCGAGGGCAAAAGGCCAGCCGAGCATGGCGAGGGTAAGGGCGATGGTGTGGGGGCTGAGGAGGGGAGCGATCATGAGGAAGGCGGTTAGGGTGCCTCGGGAGGCGCCGCGGGCTTTGAGGGAGTTGGCGATGGGGACCGAGCTCAGGGCGCAGCCGGGGAGAAGGGCACCGGCGAGACTGGCCCAAAGGGCAGAGCGGTGTCCGCGGGAGAGCCATTGGGCGACCCAGGCCGGTTTGAGAAAAAGGTAGACCAGCAAGCCGGTGGCCAGACCGAGGAGGAAGACTCCGGCGGTCATTTGCAGGAGGTGCCAGAAAGCGTCGAGGGCGGAGAGGAGGTAGTTCACGGGTGAATCGTGTGCCTTGTTCGACAAGCGTCAAACCCAGCGTAGGTTGGGGGGTGTTCGGGTATTGGATTCTGGGAGATCAGCTTGGGCCGGATCATCCGGCACTGCAAGTGGCGCGGAAAGAGGATGTGTTTGTGTTGGTCGAGTCGCTGAAGCGGGCGGGTCACTTGCGGTATCATCGGCATAAGTTGGTGTTGCTGTTTTCGGCGATGCGTCACCGGGCGGAGGAGTTGCGTCGGGAGGGGCGTGAGGTTTTTTATGCGAGCTTGGGGGATCATCCTGGCGGGGGTTATGCGGAGGCGTTGAAAGGGTTTGTGCAACGTTACCAGCCGGAAGCGCTGGTGGTGATGGAACCGAACGAGTGGGACACCTTGCAGATGCTTCCCGCGTTGAGTCGGAAGATTGGCGTTCCCATTCGGACGTTGCCGAACCGGCAGTTTTTGTTGGCGCGCGAAGAATTCGCCGAATGGGCGGCGGGCCGGAGCCATTTGCTGATGGAGCAACACTATCGGAAGGAGCGGCGGCGACTGGGGTATCTGTTGGATGCGGGAGGCAATCCGGAGGGTGGGGCGTGGAATTACGATGCGGCCAACCGGCGGGGTGTCCGGGATTTGTGGAAGGAAAAGGTCGCGATTCCCGAGGTTGGGCCGGAGCAAGCGGATCAAGTGACGAGGGAGGTGGTGAAGGAGGTGGCGCAGGCTTTTCCGTCGCATCGGGGGGACCCGACGACGTTTTGGCTGCCGGTGACGCGGGAGCGGGCACGGGTTTGGTTGGAGCGATTTATTCGGGAGCGGCTGGGGCATTTTGGGCCGTATGAGGATGTGATGGTGGCAGGGCAGCCGGTGTTGTTTCACTCGGTGTTGTCGCCGTTGTTAAATCTTGGTCTTTTGACACCGAAGGAGTGTGCCGATGCGGCGGAGCGGGCTTATCGGGAGGGTCGGGTGCCCCTGGCTTCTGCGGAGGGGTTCATTCGGCAGATCATTGGTTGGCGGGAGTTTGTGCGTGGGGTGTATTGGCTGAAGATGCCTGAGTATCGGGACCGGAATGCGTTGGGTGCGGATCGTCCGCTGCCAAGGTGGCTGGAGGATGGGGCCACGGAGATGAGGTGTGTGGGCGAGACCGTCCGGCAGGCGGTGGCGATGGGTTACAACCATCACATTCAACGGTTGATGGTGCTGGGGAACTATTTTTTGCTGGGTGGCTATGAGCCGAAGGCGGTGGTGACTTGGTATTTGGAGATGTATGTGGATGCCTATGATTGGGTGATGCAGCCGAATGTGTTGGGCATGGTGTTGCACGCTGATGGGGGGCTTTTTGCGACGAAACCGTACGCGGCCGGAGCGGCGTATTTGTCGAGGATGGGAAATTATTGCGAAGGTTGCCGGTTCCGACCGGAGGTGAAGACGGGGCCGGATGCCTGTCCGTTTCATGCGTTGTATTGGAATTTTTTTGCGCGGAACCGGGAGCGATTTCGGAAGAACCCGCGGGTGGGAATGGTGTTGAAGACGTTGGAGCGGATGTCGAGAGAAGAGGTGCAGCGGATTCGGCGCGAGGCGGAGCGTTTTTTGGATCGGCAGGGTTGAGGGTTTTGGGGTGGGTGGGAATTTTTGGTGGGGTTGGGGAGGGGATATAACGAAGGCTAATAAAAGGCCAAGTGGTTGAGGTGGAGTAGGTTGAAAGGGTGTGGTGGGGGTAATTGATGGGGACAGGGCGGGGACGGAGGGGCGGGGCTAATTTGACTTCCGGTTGGCCCGGGATTTACGCTAACGGGTCACCATGCACGATTCTTTGCAGGCTTCGACCGCACCTTTGTCTCAACGGGTTTCTTTTTCAGCGGATCGCCCGCAGGCGCGCGGGCAGGTGGGGTTGGCGGAACATGCGGGGTTACTGGAAGAGGCGTATGAGCAGTGGAGGGTTGATTCGGCATCGGTTGATCCGACCTGGCGTTCGTTTTTTGAGGGGTTTGAGCTGGGCTGTCAGTTGGCGGCAGAGCATGAGAATGGGGGTGGAGGGGGGCGGTCGGTTTCGATGCAGGGAGCGCCCGACGTCACCGGGTTGCCTCATCGGCTGAAGCAGGCGCGGATTTACAATTTGTTGTTCGCCTATCGGACCTTGGGTCATCACATCGCGGATTTGGATCCGCTGGGGATTGTGAAGCCGGTGATCCCGGAGTTGGGGATCTCGCACTTTAAGTTTACTGAAGATGATCTGGATACCGTGTTTGATTCGGGGACGTTGGCCGGGGGTGGTGACCGGACCCTGCGAGAGATTCTCTCGATTTTGCGTGAGACCTATTGCGGGACGATCGCGGTGGAATACATGCATATTCAGCATTTTCCGATCCGGCGATGGTTACGAGATCGGATGGAGAAGACGCGGAACAAGCCAAGCTTTGGGCGCGAGAAGAAGAAGCGGATTCTGACGCGGGTGTTGGCGGCGGAGCGGTTTGAGCGGTTTCTGCATACGAGATATGTGGGGCAGAAGCGATTCTCGCTGGAAGGGGGGGAGACGCTGATTCCGATGTTGGACAGTTTGATTGAGGCGTGTCCAAGTCATGGCGTGCAGCAAATTGTGATGGGGATGGCGCACCGGGGTCGGCTGAACGTGCTGGCGAATATTCTGGGGAAAAATTACAAGACGTTGTTTTCCGAGTTTCACGAGAATTTCGTTCCGGAAACGGTCCAAGGGGACGGGGATGTTAAGTATCACGTCGGATTTGAGTCGAAGATCACGACGATGAGCGGACATCAGGTGGGGATTTCGCTGGCCCCGAATCCGAGCCATTTGGAGGCGGTTGATCCAGTGGTGCAGGGAAAAGCCCGGGCGTGGCAACGTTTGTTGGGCGACTCGGAGAAACGTTTGAAGGTGGTCCCGCTGCTGATTCACGGGGATGCCGCTTTTATCGGCCAAGGGATTGTGGCGGAAACGTTTAACTTGTCCCAGTTGGAGGGGTATAAAACCGGGGGGACGATTCATGTGGTGGTGAACAATCAGATTGGTTTCACCACCCTGCCGCAGGACGCGCGGTCCTCGATTTACTGCACGGCGATTGCGAAGATGATCGGAGCGCCGATTTTCCATGTGAATGGAGATGATCCCGAGGCGGCGGTGTTTTTGATGGAGATGGCGCTTGATTTTCGGCAGCGGTTTCAACGGGACATTGTGATCGACATGGTCTGTTACCGACGCCACGGGCACAATGAAGGGGATGAGCCGAATTTCACTCAGCCGACTCTTTATAACGCGATCGATAATCAGCCTCACGTGAGCACTCAATATATTGAGCGCTTGGTGGCTGCCGGGGAATTGGCGGCGGAGGAGGCCGAGCAGTTCAAGGCGCAGTTTGATGAATCCCTCAACCAGGCGTTGGTTCATGCGAAGGAGGCGGCGGAAGGTTTCCGTCCCTCGATCCGGCAACCGTTGGCCACACCGGAGTTGCTTGATCCGGTGGACACACGGGTAGAGCCGGATCGATTGCGGAGGATCGGCCTTGCGCTCACCCGGGAGCCAGAAAACTTTCAGATTAACGCGAAGATTCGGCGCCTGATCGCGCAGCGGAGGGCGATGGTGGAGGGAA
>JBDNCR010000235.1:0-3957 GCA_046719555.1 Verrucomicrobiia bacterium
CCGTGGCCGTCTGGAGAATGTTTGAGGAGGTGGCGGATGGCTTCGCCCACTGGGGTTCCTCCTGGTTCTCTCACGCAGATGACGTCGAGGCCACGGTTGGTGAGGTAGTCGGTGAGTTGATGGAATTGGGTGGTTTTCCCGCAGCCCTCGGAACCTTCAAAGGTGATGAGGCGACCGGGAGGTGTCATGGGAGGTCAACCAGTGCGATGGCCGTGGCTGCGATGCCTTCTTTTCGTCCCGCGAAGCCGAGCTTTTCATTGGTGGTGGCTTTGAGGCTGACTTGGTCGGGCGAGATCCCGAGGGCCCGGGCGATGGTTTGTCGCATGGCTTCGGCGTGGGGATTGATTTTGGGAGCCTCAGCGATCACCGTGGCATCCAGGTTGTGCAGGCGTCCGCCTTTCTCGGCGAGCAGGTCACGGATTCGCTCCAGAAACAGCACGCTGGGCGCTCCTTTCCAGCGGGGATCGGAGTTGGGAAAATGGACGCCGATATCTCCCGCTGCCATGGCGCCTAAGATGGCATCGGCGATGGCATGGAGGAGGACGTCCGCGTCGGAGTGACCTTCCAGGCCGGTTTCGTGGGGAATCTCGATGCCGCCGAGGAAGAGTTTTCGACCGGGGACCAAGGGGTGAACGTCATAGCCAAGACCTGTGCGCAACATTGGGCCCAGAGTTAAACGGGCCAGTTTCCCCCGTCCAACCAAAAGCTCGGCGGCCTCGGTTGAGGGGGGAGGGAAGGAGCAGGCGGTTGCTCGGCGGGCGGGATTCGTTTGGCGGATCTTTCAAGAGGAACCTGTTGCAATTTTTGCGCGGTCAATCACCCTAGCGGGTCTCGAAAAACCAGTTATGAATCCTCTTCTCCATTCTTTTCCCCGAATTGGTATTCGTCCAACGATTGATGGCCGTCGCGGTGGTGTGCGCGAATCTTTGGAAGCGCAGACGATGGCCATGGCGCGGCGAACCGCGAATTTGTTATCGTCGCATCTGAAAACACCGAATGGTGCGCCGGTGGAGTGTGTGATTGCGGAGAGTTGCATTGGGGGGTTACCGGAAGCGGTCCGGTGCGAGGAGTTGTTCCGGGAGAGGGGGGTGGGCGTATCGCTGACGGTGACGCCGTGTTGGTGTTACGGATCGGAAACGATGGATATGGATCCGCATCGACCGAAGGCGGTGTGGGGATTCAACGGGACGGAGCGACCGGGAGCGGTTTATCTGGCGGCGGTTTTGGCCGGGCACACGCAGAAGGGTCTGCCGGCGTTTGGGATTTATGGCCACGATGTTCAGGACAGCGGGGCGGAGACGATTCCGGAGGATGTGGCCAACAAGCTTTTGGCCTTTGCCCGGGCCGGGCTAGCGGTGGCGGCGATGCGGGGCAAAAGCTACCTTTCGATCGGTGGCACGAGCATGGGGATTGCCGGGAGCATGGTCGATTTCCGGTTTTGGGAGAAATTCATGGGCATGCGGGTGGAGGACATCGACATGACGGAGGTGGTGGGGCGAATGCAGCGGGGTCTGTATGATGCAGGGGAGTTTGATCGGGCGCTGGCTTGGGTTCGGGCGAATTGTTCGGAGGGTAAGGATTACAATGAGCCAGGAAAGCAGCGATCTCGGGGGCGACTCGATGAGGAATGGGCCACCTCGGTGAAGATGGCGCTGATCGTGCGGGACTTGATGGTGGGCAATCCGAAGTTGCGGGAGATGGGCCATGGGGAGCAGGCCGAGGGCCACAGTGCTTTGGCCGCCGGATTCCAAGGTCAACGGCAATGGACCGATTATTTTCCGAACGGCGATTTCATGGAAGCGATTCTGAACACCTCGTTCGATTGGAACGGGCAGCGGGCGCCGTATATTGTGGCGACGGAAAATGATGCGCTCAACGGGGCGGGAATGTTGATGGGCTGGTTGTTGACGGGAGCCGCGCAGATTTTTGCCGATCTCCGGACTTATTGGAGTCCGGATGCGGTGGCGCGGGTGGCGGGTGGGCACAACTTAGCGGGGGTTGCTTCGGACGGTCTTTTGCATCTGATCAATTCGGGTCCCGCTGCCCTGGACGGCACGGGGCAGCAAATCGATCTGGATGGTTGCCCGGCCATTAAACCGTTCTGGGAGGTCACTGAAGAGGAGGTGTTGGCCTGTTTGAAGGCGACGTCGTGGCATCCCTCGATCACCGAGTATTTCCCTGGGGGCGGGTGGAGCACCCGTTATCGGACGCGGGGCGGGATGGAGGCGACGATGTTCCGACTTAATCTTGCCGACCCGATCGGTCCGGTTCTTCAGATTGCGGAGGGGTGGACGGTCGATTTGCCGGAGGCGGTTCATGATGTTCTGGATCAGCGGACCAATCCGACGTGGCCGACGACGTGGTTTGCCCCGCGATTGACGGGGCGGGGACCGTTCGCCTCGACCTACGAGGTGATGAACCATTGGGGGGCGAACCATTGCGTGATGGCTGGAGGTCACATTGGGTGTCGACTGATCACGCTGGCTTCGATGCTGCGGATTCCGGTCTATATGCATAATGTGCCCTGGGAACGGATTTTCCGTCCATCAGCCTGGAACGCCTTTGGCACAGAGTGTTTGGAGGGGGCCGACTTCCGGGCCTGTGCGGCGTATGGTCCCCTTTACGGCTAGATCGAGAAACCGGCGGAGAGGCGTTGCGGTGAGAAAGCTCGAGGCCGGGATCGGAAACAGGTTGAGGGTGGGCGAGGGGCGTGGATGAGGAGGGTGGAATCGGAGACGGTTCGGGTCGCGGTTCGGCATTGAATCGGAGGACGAGGTTGCTTAGCCTCCGACCTTCACTTATGGAGCCGATTCTTGAGATTTTGACCGACAACGCCCGGACGCCGACCGAGACGATTGCCCAGATGTTGGGACAGCCGGTGGAGACGGTGGCGGCCCGGATTCGGCAATTGGAGGAGGATAAGACCATTTTGGGTTACAAGGCGTTGATTGATGCGGATAAAGCGGATGCGGAGCGGGTTCGTGCGGTGATTGAGGTGAAGATTACGCCGGAGCGGGATGGTGGTTTTAATCGGATCGCGAATCGAATTGCCCGATATGACGAGGTTCATTCGTGTCATTTGATGAGTGGTTCGTATGATTTGTTGGTGGTGGTGGATGGGAAGGATTTGAAGGATGTGGCTCAGTTTGTGTCGGCGAAGTTGTCCACGATTCAAGGGGTTCTGTCGACGGCCACCCACTTCATGCTGAAGGCTTACAAGGAGCAGGGCACGGTGATTGGGGTGGAGGAATCGTCGGAGCGCTTGAAGGTATCCCCGTGAACTTGCGTCCTTCGTTACGTAACCCGGTGGCTGACCACGTTCAGCGGATTCCGCGATCCGGGATCCGGGATTTTTTTGAGATTGTTCAGTCGATGTCCGATGTTGTGTCGTTGGGGATTGGTGAACCCGATTTTGTCACGCCGTGGCATATTCGGGAGGCGGCGATTTATTCGCTGGAGCAGGGGCGAACGGGCTACACATCGAACCTGGGCGCGCCCAAGTTGAGGAAGTCGATTGCCCGTTATGTGGGGGAACATTTTGGGGTGAAGTATGATCCGGCCTCCGAAGTGCTGGTAACGGTCGGGGTATCCGAAGCGATTGACATTGCCATCCGGGCGATTGTCAATCCGGGTGACGAGGTGCTTTATCATGAGCCGTGTTACGTCTCGTATAATCCTTCGATCGTGCTGGCGCATGGCAAGCCGGTGCGGGTGACGACGTCGGCTGAGAATGGGTTTGCCCTCAAGGCAGCGGATCTTCGTCGGGCGATCACACCCCGGACTCGGGCCTTGTTGTTGAACTTTCCGACCAATCCGACGGGGGCGGTGTTGCCGCGTGAGGATCAGAAGGAGATCGCGGCCTTGTGTCAGGAACATGATTTGATTGTGTTGACCGACGAGATTTATTCCGAGCTGACCTATGAAGGAGAGCATGAAACGATCGCCAGTTTGCCGGGG
>JBDNCR010000236.1:0-3948 GCA_046719555.1 Verrucomicrobiia bacterium
TCTACCTGTCTGGTGGAGGATGAGGGCACCGGTGAGGGTGTGGAGGTCAAGGTGCTGGGGAGGGAGAATGCTGCCTTGATGGAGACAGCCTTCACGGGTTCGCCGTTGGGCGGCGCCCGCGAGTTTGTTGGTTCCTTGAACGACATCGAATTTGACGGGTTTTTGGAAGCAGGCGTTTCCGCGGGCTTCTGGGGGTTGTTCGGCCACGGTGGCGGCTGATCCGCAGGTTTCGAGGGCGAGGGCGACGGCTTGGTGGATGAGGCAGTAGCTTTCCTGAGGTCCGGCTTGATTGAGGGGATGTTCCCGAGGAACGATGATGGAGTAGGTCAAATCGCGGGTGTGATCGACCAGACCGCCTCCGGTGAAGCGTCGGACAAAGGGGCGGTCTGGCGGGAGGTCTTTGCAGGAGTCGAAGTATCCGATGGAGAGGGCCGGGGCGTCCCAACCGTAAACGCGGAGGGTGGGGACGTGGACGAGGCGGAGGAGGGCTTCATCGACGGCCATGTTCCACGGGGGGGAGCCTGGTCCGTGTTGGATGAGACGGCAGGCAGGGGCCATAGCAAAAGGGGAGACCAGAGGCGGTGGCAGGTTGGGTCAGGCTACCGTTGCTGCCTCTCGGCCCTGGCGGGGTTCGCAAGCCCAGGCCTCCACCTCCTCTGGCGGATAGGAAGGTTACCGGGGTGAGGCCGGGCGTCAATGGTGGTGTGGCGCGGGTTCCGGGCCGAGGCGAGGGGTGGAGGATCGAGGAGTTGGGATTAGCGGAAGAGGGTGTCGAGGCCCATGGCGGTCTTTTTCATGAACTTGGGGATGGCGTTTTGGTGTCGGGCGCGGAAGAGGCGATAGGTCCAGGAGAGGACGGTGAGGGTGAAGATGCGGTCGAGGAAGTGGCGGTAACCTCGTTGGCGCCGGACAAAGAGGAGCAAAAGCCATTGGAAGGCGCGCCGATTCCAGCGACCTTCACCGTTGGCGAAGCCGAGGCGAACACGGTAACGGGCCCGGCCGCCCCTGGGCCACCGTTCTTTGTAGCGCTTTTTGGCGCGGCGGATTTCGGACTGGAGGTCGGTGGAATGGGGCAGGAAATAGTAACGGCGGGCGAGGAGGATGAGGGCGGCGGTGTCGCGCATGAAGTTGATGTCGTTGCGTCCGAAACCGAGTTGGTCGGTGAGGGCTTCCATGCGGGTGAAATGGCCGAAGGCGGCCTCACCTTCGCGCAGGGCGTGTTCGGGGTCGCGAACGAAGTGGCGGAGGATTTTGCGAACGGTTTCATGGATGAAGATGGAATCCCAGTAGACGTGGAGGAGCGGAGGAATCCGGACGCGGCGGAAGAAGAGTTTTTGGGAGGCGAATTCGCGGATGTAGATGAGGCGGCAAATGACTTCGTCGGCGAGCCTGAGGAGTTCGGTGGCGGCGGGGGCCTGGGCCGGGCCGAAGAATTCGGTGATGGTTTGTTCGACGGAGTGTCCGTCGCGGACGATACGGAGGATGGCGAGGGTGTTGAGGTCGATCCAGCGAGCTTCGGGCTGGAGGAAGGCGAGTCGGCGGAAACCGTGCCAACCGCCGGTTTGGGCCCAGACGGAGAGGCCGATGACGTTGGTGGTGCCGGAGAGTTCCGCGGCGAACCGTTCGCAATCCCAGCCGACGAAGGAGGGATATTCTCCGGCACCTTCGTATTCGCGCCGGGCTTGGAATTCGATGATTTTGGGGAGGTCGATGCGGAAGAAGTGGCGGTTGAGGGGGAGGTAGCGGAAGAAATCGCTTTCGCCGTATTTCATGGAGAGGACGAAGCTGGGCGATTGAATGCCTTGGAGGGCGCGGGCCAGACGGCCACGATGCCAGATGAGGTCGCCGACGAGGTAGGCACCGACTGTCCAGGTTCGGAAGATGAGGGTCCGTTGCCGGGACTCGAAGGTGGGGAGGATTTGTTTGAGCATGGCATTGGTTTGAGAGGCGGTCCGGAGGTAGAGGCGGCTGCGAAGGGGGTCGGTAACGTCGGGAGCGTCGCTTTCGCCAATGCGGAGGATGATGCCGGTGATTTCGGGGAAGGTATCGAGGACTTCTCCCACGCATTCGGCAAACCAGTCGGCAGCCGGGCCGGGTTGGCCCTGGAGGCGGGCTTCGACGGCGGTGGAGGCGGTGACGAAGTCGGCGGTGAGGTAGAGGTCGAGGCCGGCAGCGCGGATGTCGGCAAAGAGGGGGGCGAACTGGCGGCGAAAGAAATGGTTGCGGTCGCGGATTTCTGGTTCGAACCAGGGATGGTCGGTGAGATGGGCGACGTCGTCGAGGGTGAGGGCGGTGAAGCCGAGGGCTTTGGCGCGGCTGGCGACGGTTTGGAGGTCGGTCCGGATTTGGTCCCAGTGGGGGTGGTCGGGGCCCGGGGAGATCGGGAGCAGGCCGAAGGGAATTTTGGACCAGTTGATGCGCCGCTTTTCGATGCCGCGAAAGAAGGGGCCGATGCCATCGATGAGGGCGAGGGGGCCGACGGGGGAAGGGCGAGAGGCCATGGGGGTCAGGGGAAGGGTCAGAGGGTGAGGTGAGGTCGGAAGATTTGCCAGAGGTGCCGGAAGCAGGGGGCGAAGGTGTGGGGTTGGTGGGCCATGGCGTGATCGAGGTCGGCTGGGGTAATCCAGGTGACACACTCAATTTCGTCGGGAGGGCAAACGAAGGGTCCGGGATGGCGGGCGGTGTAGAGGCAGACGAACTCTTGGCCGGTGGCGGGGGAGGCCGGAACTTTTCCGAGGAAGGTGAGGGGTGGGGGCGGATGGAGCCCTAGTTCTTCGGAGGTTTCGCGACGAGCAGAGGCGTCGTAGGATTCCCCGGCGTCGACATGGCCGCTGGCGGAGGAGTCCCAGACGAGGGGGTAATGGTCTTTGAGGGCGGATCTTTTTTGGATGAGAAGATGGTCATCGGGTCCGAAGATCCAGACGTGGATGGCTCGATGTCGGAGGCCCTGGGCGTGGACATCGTGGCGGGTGGCGCGGTGGAGAGGTTGGTCGTTGGAGTCGACGACGTCGAACCATTCATCGGAGTTGGGCATAGAGCTGGTGCCAATCGTTGAGGGTGAGTTCTTCGGCGCGGGCGTCGGTGGCGACGGGCAGAAGGTGTTTGAGTTTTTTCCGGCGTTGGGCAAAGCCCTGTCGAACCATGTGGTAGAAGTCGGGTTCGTGTTCGGGAGGGAGGGGAGGGTGGGGATGAGCGGTGAGGCGGACGAGGGTGGATTGAACTTCAGGAGCGGGGAAGAAGAGGTGAGGATCGAGGTCGCGGAGGCGTTCGACGTGACAGGCGGTTTGGACGAGGACGCTAAGGGCGCCCCAGTCTTTGGTGCGCGGAGAGGCGGTGAGGCGTGCGGCAACTTCTTTCTGAATGAGGAAGACGGCGGCAAAGGCGGGATCGCGCAGGCGGAGGGATTGGACGAGCAGAGGGGTGGTGAGGTTGTAGGGGAGGTTGCCGATGAGTCGCGGGATGGGGGCGTGGGTGGGCAGGAGGTCAAGGGCGTCGCCTTGGTGGAGACGGAAGGAGGGTTGGGAAGGGAAGCGTTGGAGGAGAGCGGTGGCGAGGCCTCGGTCGATTTCGATGGCCTCGACGGTCCAGCCGGTTTGGAGGAGGAATTCGGTGACGGCTCCGAGGCCGGGGCCGATTTCAACGGCGCGGAGGTCGGGCGAGGTGGGGAGGGCGGAGGCGATAAAGCGGCAAAGGTTTTCGTCGTGCAGAAAGTTCTGCCCGAATTGTTGGAGGGGGCGGAGGCCCAGGCGCTGGAGGGTTTCGCGGATTTCGCGCAGGGTCACTTGAACTGTTCGCGGATGAGTTGGTGGAGGTCGGACGTGGTTAGAAGGGCGCGAGGAGGAGCCATGCGGGATGAGGAGGTGAAGAGGAGGCCGGGGGCTGTGGAGGGCTCGGCAGTTAGAGAGAAGAAGCCGGCCGGTTCTTGGGGCAGTTGGAATGGGTCGGGTG
>JBDNCR010000237.1:0-3945 GCA_046719555.1 Verrucomicrobiia bacterium
CCCCCGCCGCGCCACTCCTCCACCAACCGCACCTCCTTCGGCGCCCCCCGGTCATGATTGCCCCGCACCAACACCACCTCCACCCTCACCCCCCTCAACCATCCCACCAGCGACAACCAACCCGCACGCCCGTGCACCAAATCCCCCAACAACACCAAACGATCCGGAGACCAATCCTCCAACAAACCTTCCAACCGCTCCACCGCCACCTCCCGTCCCCATACCGGCAACAACCAACCTGCCGCCCGCTGCGACACCTCGTAGCCAAAATGCAAATCGGCCACCACCAACGCACCCGCCTCCTCCACAAAGACCGCCCGTCGATCATCGACCCACAAACCTGGCTCCACCTCCCTCCTCACCCCTTTCATCGCACCCCTTCCCCCTCCAACTGCTCAAACCAGGCATGACACAACCGCTCCACCGCCTCCGCTGGATCCTCCAAAGACATGCTCTCCCGAATCTTACTCGCAAACAAATGAAACGAAAACGGCGTCACCGAAGCCACCTCCACCACCCGCCAATCCAGCCTCCCCACCTCTTCCAAAAACTCTCCCGCCCCCTCCACATCCAAAAACGATCGCGTCGCCTCCCGGAACGACTCCTCCAACAACAAATGCTCCGGCTCATGCGTCTGCAACACCCGGAACAACAACTCCGCATCCCATTGCACCTGCCGCCCCTTGCGCACTCCCCCCAACTTCTCCCGACCCACCATCAACCCCGTCTGCGCCACCGATCGAAACTGCCACCTCACCAGCTCCGCCTCCCCCAACGCCGCACGCAAATCCCGATCCCACCCCGCTGCCCGAAACAACTCCCTCCAACCCGCAGCCTCCGGCAACTCCCCGGCCCGCACCGTCAAAAGAAATCCGTAATCGTCCACCGTCATCCGCGCATTACTTCGCCTCCCGCTCTGCATCCGCCAGGCCACCACCCGCGCCAGCGCATCATTCGCACCCCGCCCAATCAACGCATGAAAAAACACATGCCGATTGACCCCGTCCGGAAACACCTCAATCACAAACCGCTCTCCCGTCGGCACCACCGACACCCGCCGTTGCGCCTCAAACTGCGCCACCAACGCCCTCGCATTCACCCGGCTCATTCCCATCTCCTCCACCAACCACTCCACCCCATCCCCTCCCCGCTGCAAAACCTCCTCCAACCGTGTCCGCAACTCCCGCACCGCCCGCGCCAGCCCCGACGTCAACGGCATCTTATTCGCGTTCCACGCGGGCACCGTCGGCATCTCCCCGCGTCCCGGTTTCACCCGCACCTCATCCACCCTCACCCCCTCCACCTTCCAGCGCTCGGCTCCCAACACAAACACATCTCCCACCACCAAACCCTTCACAAAACTCTGATCCACCGTCCCAATCAATCGCCGCCCATGCCGCACCCGCACCTGACCCTCCGTCGGCAACGTCCCCACATTCAACAAATACTCCCGGCCAACCCGCTCGGACCGAAGCCGGAAACACCCTCCCCCCCGCACAATCTTTCCAAACTGCCCGGCATACCCTCCCTCCAAACTCTCCCCTCCCCCCTCCAAATATCGCAACACCCGCTCCACCTCCTCCCGCTCCACCTCCCGGAACGGCCACGCCCGACGCACCATCCGATAAAAACTCTCCTCGGCCACCGGCCCCACCGCCGTCGCCCCCACCGCCACCTGGGCCAGCACATCCCAACAAAGCTCCGGAATCCGCACCGCCTCCACCGCCCCCTCCTCCACCAACCGGGCCGTCACCGCACACTCCGCCAAATCGATCACATTCGTCGCCACCAACACCCCATGACTCGCTGCCCCCATCGAATGCCCCGACCGGCCGATCCGCTGAACCGCCCGGGCCACCCCTTTTGGAGCCGAAATCATCACCACCAAATCCACCGAACCAAGATCCACCCCCAGCTCCAAACTCGTCGAACACACCACCGCCTTCAACTCTCCCAACTTCAACCGATCCTCCACCTCCAACCGAAGACTCCGATCCAACGCCGAATGATGCACCTCAATCCGCGCCGCCTCCTCCGGCAACTCCTCCTTCAACCGCATCCCCACCCGCTCCGCACCTCCCCGCGTATTGCAAAACACCAACGTCGTCCGCTTGCTCCGCACCAACGCCGCCACCTCCCGCATCAACCGCGCCCCCGTATAGCCCGCCGCCGGATACGGATTCTCCCGCAACGGCGATAACACCTCCACCACCGACCCCTTCTCAAACCGCGCCTCCGCAATCCCACAACCCCGGCCCGGCCCCACCAAAAAAGCCGCCACCTGCTCCAACGGCCGCATCGTCGCCGACAACCCCACCCGGCACACCGCCCCCCCAAAACCCGCCCCCACTCGAACCTCCTCCAACAACTCCAACAAAAGCATCAAATGCGTTCCCCGCTTCGACCCCGCCAACGCATGCAACTCATCCACCACCACAAACTCCACCCTCGCCAACGCCCGACGCCACACCTCCTGCGCCAACAACACCGCCAAACTCTCCGGCGTCGTCAACAAAATCTCCGGCGGCTTGCGCCGCTGCCGCACCCGCTCCCCCGCCGGCGTATCCCCCGTCCGAACCCCCACCTTCACCCTCAACCCAAGCTCCTCCAGCGGCCCCTCCACATTCTTCCGCAAATCATACGCCAACGCCCGCAACGGAGACACATAAACCGCCCGCACCCCACCCTCATCCCCACCCCGCGCCAACCGATCAAACACCCCCAAAAACGCCGCCAACGTCTTCCCCGTCCCCGTCGGCGAACTCACCAACACCGACCGCCCCGCCACCACCTCCGGCACCGCCATCCGCTGCGCCGGAGAAAACTGACCAAACCGCCCTAAAAACCATCGCGCCACCCCCGCCTCCAACACCCCCGCCACCTCCTCCTCCCTCCGCTCCCTGAGCCAAACCAATTCACCCGTCTCCATCCCCCCCATCCTACCACATCTCCGCCCGCTCACCCGCCTCACGCCAAAAACCCCACCCCCACCCCGTGCCTGCTGCTCCTCCCCGCCCTACGCTTCCCGTTTACCCATGCCCGAGGATTCCTTCATCCGCATTCGTGGAGCCCGCGAACACAACCTCAAAAACATCTCCCTCGACCTCCCGAAAAACGCCCTCGTCGTCATCACCGGACCTTCTGGTTCAGGAAAATCCTCCCTCGCCTTTGATACCCTCTTCGCTGAAGGCCAGCGCCGCTTCGTCCAGAGCCTCTCCGCCTACGCCCGCCAATTCCTCGACCAAACCCAAAAACCCGACGTCGACGCCATCGACGGACTCTGCCCCGCCATCGCCATCGAACAACGCACCTCCACCCCCTCCCCCCGCTCCACCGTCGGCACCTCCACCGAAATCTACGACCATCTCCGCCTCCTCTTTGCCGCCGCCGGCACCCCACACCACCCCCGCTCCGGCCAACCCCTCCGCCGCTGGACCGTCCAAGAAATCGTTGACCACATCATCGCCCAGCCCGCCGCCGAACGCCTGGCCCTCCTCGCCCCCGTTGCCCGAAACCAACCCGGCCCCCTTCACCACATCCTCGACCGCCTCAAACGCGACGGCTTCATCCGTGCCCGCATCAACGGCACCTTCCATCTCCTCGAGCCCGGCCCTAAACTCCCTCGACACCTCCCCCACACCATCGAAGCGGTCGTGGACCGACTCTCCGTGGCCAACCTCCCCCCAGCCCGCCTCACCGACTCAGTTGAAACCGCCCTGCGCGTCGGCTCCGGCGTCCTCACCATCGCCTGGCTCGACGCCACCGGCACCACCCTCACCGAAACCACCCTGAGCACCGAAAACTTCGACCCCGAAACCGGCGACCACTTCCCCCTCCTCACCCCCCGACACTTCTCCTTCAACAGCCCCCAAGGCGCCTGCCCGGCCTGCCAAGGACTCGGCACTGAAATCCTCGCCGACCCCGACCTCATCATCCCCGACCCCA
>JBDNCR010000238.1:0-3920 GCA_046719555.1 Verrucomicrobiia bacterium
TGGAGGTGGAGTAGGGGGGAGGGGCTCCCGGTCGGCGGAGCGGGGGATCAGGAGAAGAGTTTGGTCTGGCGGGTCTCGGAGTCGGTGACCAGGGGATCGATTTGGGCGCGCCGTTTTTCCATGACGAGTTTGTCGATGGCTTGGTTGAACTGGACGGGGTAGTCGCCGGTGAAGCAGGCGAGGCAGAATTGGTTGGCGCGCATGCCGCAGGCGCGGACCATGGAATCAACGTCGAGGTAGCCGAGGGAGTCGGCTCCGAGGTAGGCGCGGATTTCTTCGCGGGTCATTTGGTTGGCGATGAGGTCTTTTTTGTCGGGGAAGTCGATGCCGTAGTGGCAGGGGAAGAGGTGGGGCGGGCAGCTGACGCGGATGTGAACTTCTTTGGCGCCGGCTTCGCGGAGGTTGATGACGCGGGTGCGGGCGGTGGTGCCGCGGACGATGGAGTCGTCGACGACGATGACTCGTTTGCCGCGGACTTCTTCTTTAAGGAGGGCAAGTTTGACGCGGACGGAGAAGTCGCGGATGAGTTGGGAGGGTTGGAGGAAGGTGCGTCCGATGTAGTGGTTGCGAACGAAGGCGTGGCTGTAGGGGATGCGGGATTCCTCGGCGTAGCCGAGGGCGGCGTAGTTGCCGGAGTCGGGCACGGGGATGACGAGGTCGGCGTCGACGGGATGGAGGCGGGCGAGTTCGCGGCCCATGCGGACGCGGGCTTTGGAGACGTTGTGACCGTGGAGGTTGGAGTCGGGCCGGGCGAAGTAGACAAATTCGAAGACGCAGAGGGCTTTGCGGTTGAGTTCGACGAAGGGTTTGAGGGAGCGGAGGCCGGAGGAGTCAATGACGACGATTTCGCCGGGTTCGACATCGCGAATGAATTCGGCGCCGATGAGGTCGATGGCGCAGGTTTCGCTGGCGAGGACGAAGCCGTTGCCGATGCGGCCGATGGAGAGGGGGCGGAAGCCGAAGGCGTCGCGGGCACCGATGATTTCGTTTTCGCCCATGATGACGAGGGAGAAGGCTCCCTGGATGCGGGAGAGGGCGTGGACGAGGGCGTTTTCGCGAGTGCGTCCATGGGGTTGGGCCATGAGGTGGACGATGATTTCGCTGTCGGTGGTGGTTTGGAAGATGGAGCCGGCTTCTTCAAGTTCGTCGCGGAGGAGGTGGGCGTTGACGAGGTTGCCGTTGTGGCCGATGGCGAGCTGGCCGCGGCTGGAGGTGACGACGAGGGGTTGGGCGTTGGTGAGGGTGGAGGAGCCGGTGGTGGAGTAGCGGACGTGTCCGATGGCGCGGGTGCCGGTGAGTTCTTTGAGTTTGGTTTCGTTGAAGATTTGGGAGACCAGGCCCATGCCTTTGTGGGCGAGGAAGGGGGAGCCGGGTTCGCGGGCGGTGACGATGCCGGCGCTTTCTTGACCGCGGTGTTGGAGGGCGTAGAGGCCGAAGTAGGTGAGTTCAGCGGCGTCGGGGTGGCCAAAGACGGCGAAGACACCGCATTCATGTTTGGGGTAGAAGGCGGGGGACATGGGGTGGGAAGGGTTACTACGGGTTGCGTTCGAGGAGGAAGGCTTCACCGATGAGGTCGTCGACGGAGTGGTTGATGAGGCGCCAGGTGTCGGGTTGGGCGGCGTAGAAGACGAAGCGCCAGCGGAGGGGTTTTTTGTCGTGGAAGCTGAAGTAGGTGACGGCGATGAGACGGGAGCCTGCGGCTCGGGAGTCAAAGAGTTCGTGACCGGTCATGGGGCCGATTTCTTTGATGGCGTTGGTGGTTTTTTCGATCAGTTCGTTGAGTTGGGTTTGGCGGTCTTCGAGTTCGGTGCCGGCGAGGAGGGATTCGTAGGCGGCTTTGGCTTCGTTGTTTTGGAGTTGGAGGAAGAAGCGTTCCATTTGGAGCTGAACTTCGGGGGGAGGCTGGTCGCGGATGGGGTTACGGGTGACGGCGAGACGTCCGCCCGGGTCGTTTTGGGCGAAGGCGAGGGGGATGAGGAGGAGGAGGGCGGCGAGTCCGCAAGGGAGGGTGCGGATCATGCGGTGAGTTTTTTGAGGGCGGCGGCGGCCCCTTTGAGGATGGGCTCGCCGTGGGCGAAGAAGAGGGCTTTGACGGGGAGGTGGCGGAGGGATTGGAGGCTGGTTTTGAGCTGGGCAGGGTCGGAGCAGTATTGGTCGGGGAGAGGTTCGGGATGGGCAGATTTGAGGTGGACGGCGGCGTCGCCGAAGATGAGGGTTTGGGATTTGGGGTGGTAGAAGGCGGTTTCTCCAGCTCCAGCTCCGGGAAGGAGTTTGGGTTCCAAGCCATGGAAGCGGGGCATGTCGTTGAGGATGAAATCGGGGATGAAGCCGAGTTCTTTGACGGCTTCGGCTGCGGCGCCGACGGGGATGGAGAGCCGTTTTTTGAGCACGAGGGCGCCGCGGGCATGGTTGCCGTTGGTGATGAGGATGGCAGCGGGTTCACCGAGTTGTTTGAGGGACTGGCAATCGCCGGTGGGAATTTCGAGAGGGTCGATGAGGATGAGAAACTTGCCGTCTTGGACGGCGGTGGAGTGGCATTCGGTTTTGATTTCGGGGACGTAGCGGCTCCAGCCGAAGAACCCGGGTGCGAAGGGCTTGGGAAAAAGCTCGAGGTCGGGCATCAGGAAGACCTTATCCGGCGTAGGCTTCGACGGGCAAGCAGGAACAGACCAGGTTGCGGTCGCCGTAGACGTTGTCGACGCGGCGGACGGGAGGCCAGTATTTGTGGTGTCGGAGGTAGGGGAGGGGATAGGCGGCTTGTTGGCGGGAGTAGGGATGGGTCCAGGAGTCGGCGGCGACGGAGGCGGCGGTGTGGGGGGCGGATTTGAGGACGTTGTCTTGGGGGTCGGCTTCGCCATCGAGAATGGCTTGAATTTCTTGGCGGATGGAGATCATGGCGTCGCAGAAGCGGTCGATTTCGGCTTTGGATTCGCTTTCGGTGGGTTCGACCATGAGGGTTCCTGGGACGGGCCAGGACATGGTGGGGGCGTGGAAACCGTAGTCGATGAGTCGCTTGGCGACGTCTTCCACTTCGATGCCGGCGGATTTGAATTTGCGGAGGTCGAGGATGCATTCGTGGGCGACGAGGCCGTTGGTGCCTTTGTAGAGGATGGGATAGTGAGGTTCGAGTTGGCGGGCGAGGTAGTTGGCGGTGAGGATGGCGATTTGGGTGGCGCGGGTGAGTCCGCGGGCGCCGAGCATGGCGAGGTACATCCAGGAGATGGCGGTGATGCTGGCACTGCCCCAGGGGGCAGAGGCGACCGCGCCGGAGGATTCCGGCGAGGTGGGGTCACCGGGAAGGAAAGGGGCGAGGTGGGCGGCCGCGGCGATGGGGCCGACGCCAGGGCCGCCGCCGCCATGAGGGATGCAAAAGGTTTTGTGGAGGTTGAGGTGGCAGACGTCGATGCCGAAGTCGCCGGGGCGGCAGAGTCCAACGAGGGCGTTGAGATTGGCTCCGTCCATGTAGAGTTGTCCGCCGACGTCGTGGACGAGTCGGGCGGCTTCGATGATGGTTTCTTCGAAGACGCCGTGGGTGGAGGGGTAGGTGACCATGAGGACGGCGAGTCGATCACGGTGGTTTTGACATTTGGTGGCGAGGTCGGTGAGGTCGATGTTGCCGTGGGGGTCACAGGCGACGGGGACGACGGTCAGGCCGGCCATGACGGCACTGGCGGGGTTGGTGCCGTGGGCGGAGGTGGGGATGAGGCAGAGGTCGCGATGGGCTTGTCCGAGGTTGTGGTGGTAGCGGCGGATGGCGAGGAGGCCAGCGTATTCGCCTTGGGAACCGGCATTGGGTTGGAGGGAGACGGAGGGGAGGCCGGTGATTTCGGCAAGCCACGAGGCGAGTTGGGTGAGCATGGCGTGGTAGCCTTGGGCTTGGTCGTGAGGAACGAAGGGGTGGAGGTCGGCAATTTCAGGCC
>JBDNCR010000239.1:0-3913 GCA_046719555.1 Verrucomicrobiia bacterium
GGGGCGGGGAGTCGGGAGGGGGGAGGGATTTAGCGGCGTTTGAGAACGGCGGCGGGGCGTGGGGAGGGAGGGGCGTCAGGGGTGGGCGGCGTGGGGGCTGGGGGCTGGGCTTGGGTGCGGGTGGGGATGCGGGCGGATTCGCGGTTGAGGACGGGGGCGCTGGTGACGCGTTCGAGCCGAGCGATGGCGAGGTTGTAATCGAAGCGGGCTTCGAGTTCGTTGGTGCGGGCGTCGGTGAGGGCGACATTGGCTTGGAGCACGTCGAGTTGGGTGGCCGCTCCGACGTCGAAGCGGGAGTTGGCGAGGCGAAGGGCTTCGGTGGCTTGTTCGACGTTTTTGCGTTGGGATTGGATGAGTTCGCGGGCTTCGACCCAGTCGAAGTAGGCTTGGCGGACTTCGGCGTCGATGTCGCGGCGGGTTTGTTCGGAGTCGAGTTGGGCGGAGGTGATGTTGGCTCGGGTTTGTTCGAGTTGGCCTTGGGTGCGGAAGCCGTCGAAGAGGTTCCATTGGCCTTGGACTCCGACGGACCAGCCTTGGTTGGCGGCGTCGAAGTTGTTTTTGTTGCGGTCGGAGATGAAGTCGTAGCCGCCGAAGGCGGAGACGCGGGGGAGGGAGCCGGATCGGTCGATGACGAGTTGACGGCGGTTGATGGCGATTTGTTGGTCGGCAAGGCGGATTTCGGGTCGTCGCTGATGGGCGAGGGTGAGGAGTTGATCGAGGTCGAAGGTGGAGGGGAGGTATTCGAGTTGGCCGATGATGTGGAAGGGGGGTGCGGCGGCGTCGTGGGGATAGTCGATGGCGAGGAGCCGGGCGAGGTTGAGGAGGGCGATGCGTTGGAGGTTGCGGGCGCGGATGAGCGGGGGCTGGGCATTGGCGAGTTCAACTTCAGCCCGGAGGACGTTGAAACGGGTGACGGTGCCGGCGTTGAGGCGGCGTTGTTGGTTGGCGAGTTCTTCTTCGAGGAGTTTGACGTTGGCTTCGCGGACGGCGATGAGGGAGCGGGTGAGGAGGACGTTGTAGTAGGCTTCGCGGACGAGGAAGACGGTGGCGTCGATGGTGGCGTCGAGTTGGAGGAAGGCGTTGTTTTCGGAGAGGCGGGCGATGTCGATGGCAGCTCCGACGGCGCCGCCGTTGTAGAGGAGTTGGTTGATGGCGAGACCCGCGGTCCAGAAGCTTTGTTGGCGGCGCGGTCCGAATCCGGCGAAGGCGCCGTTGGCCAGTTCTTCCGCTTCGGTGGCCAGGGAGGTGTTGAGGGTGACTTGGGGGAGAGCTTCGGCGCGAACTTCGACGATGACGCCGTGGAGGCGTTTGATTTCTTGCTGAGCTTTGAGGATGTCGGTGTTGCGGTTGAGGGCGAGGTTGAGGCAGGCGGCGAGGTCGAGGTTGCCGCGTGAGGAGGAGGCGCGATCGGGGGGTGGCGTTTGGGCGGGGAGTTGGGCGAGGGCGGTGGTGGCGGTGAGAAGGAGGAGCCCAAGGCAGAAGGGCACGTGATGCGGAGCCGTCATGGCGCGGGGTGCAGGGTGGGTCGGGCCAGAGGGGACGGAGGGTCAGCAGGCTTTGCGGTCGGCGGAGATTTCGTTTTCTTCGACGTAAGCTCGGATGGTGCGGTAGATGCGGTTCCAGGCGAGCCGATCTTCCGGGGAGAGGCGTTCCATGATGCGGGTGATGCAGCCGGCCATTTCGTATTTGGTGGCTTCGACGAGGGCGGAGCCTTTGGGGGTAATTTGGACGATGACTTTACGACGGTCGTAGTCGGGGTGGTGCCGTTGGACCAGGCCCGCTTGGTTGAGGCGTTCAACGAGGCCGGTGGTGGCCGGGGTGGTGTGGCCCATGAGGGTGGCCAGTTGGCCCATGCTGAGGGGGCCTTTGGCGGAGAGGAAGCCGAGGAGGGTGTATTGGGGAATGGAGAGTTTTTGTTCGGTGACGCGGGCGGTGAGTTTGACCAGGGAATGGCGTTGGAGGAAGGTGGCGATGTCGGCCAGTTCGCGGGCTTCTTGGGAGAATTCGAGGGGAGGGATGGGTGAGGGGTTAGCAATCATGGCGAGAAACGAAAGTTAACCATGTAATCGATCGGAGTTGGTGTCAAGGGGTGAGGGTTGGTTTTTGGGGGATGGGGAGAGGAAGTGACGGGTGACCCGACCCTGGATGTGGGTGAGGATTTCGTAGGGGATGGTGTCGGCCCAGCGGGCCAGGTCTTCGGCGCGGATGCGGCGCGGGCCGTCTTGGCCGATGAGGGTGACGGGGTCGCCGGGTCGGGGGTTGGGGACGGAGGAGACGTCGATCATGATTTGGTCCATGGTGATGCGGCCTCGGATGGGGCAGGGTTGGCCGCGAAGGAGGACGTGGGCGCCGGGGGAGAGCCGACGGAAAAGGCCGTCGCCGTAACCGACGGCGACGACGGCGATTTGTTCGTTGCGACGGGTGCGGTAGGTGCTGCCGTAGCTGATGGGCCAGCCTTTGGGGAAGGTGCGAACGGAGGTGATGCGGGCTTTCCAGGAGAGGACGGGGCGGAGGTGGGAGCGGTAGGCCGGGAGGGGGGAGCATCCGTAGAGGGCGAGTCCGACGCGGGCGAAGGAGGCGGTGGGGTCGATTTGGCGAAGGGTGGCGGCGCTGTTGCTGGTGTGGTGGGGGAGTCCGGTTTGGAGGTAGGGGAGGAATTGTTGGTGTTGGGCTCGGGCGGAGGCCGGGGCTTCATCGGCGGAGGCGTAGTGGGTGGAGAGTCCGAGGCAGAGAAGGCCGGGGGTGGAGCGGGCCAGGTGGAGGAGGGGTTGGGTTTGGTGGGGAAAGCAGCCGAGGCGGCCCATGCCGGTGTCGGTTTTGAGGAAGCCTCGGGCGGGTTGTTGGAGTTGGGCGGCGGCGCGCGCGGCGGCGCGGAGTTCGGCGGCGGTGGACCAGGTGAAGACGAAGCCGTGGCGGACGATTTCGGGGATTTCGGAGGGCAAGGGGGCACTGAGGAGGAGGATGGGGAGGGTGATGCCGCCTTGGCGAAGGGTGAGGGCTTCGTCGAGGTTGGCGGTGCCGAGCCAGGCGGCTCCGGCGTGTTGGAGGGCTTGGGCGACGGGGAGGAGTCCGTGACCGTAGGCGTTGGCTTTGACGACGCCGAGGAGCCCGGCGCCACAGCCGGGTTGACGGCGGATGAAGCGGGCATTGGCGCGGAGGGTGGCGAGGTTGATGTCGCACCAGGTGCGGTGGGGACGTGGGTTCATGGGGTGGCGAGGGGGGGGCGAAGATGGATGGGTTCGGCGGGGAGGGTTTGGTGTTCGCCGTAGTGGTCGAGGGGCCAGGCGAGGTGGCTGGCGTGAGGTGTGGCGAGGGGGAGGGTGGGGTCGAAGCCGTCGGTGGAGACGGCGAGGGTGCATTTGGCCAGCCAGAGGGGAAGGTGGTCACGGGGGATGACTTGGCTGGGTCGGGCCAGACGGCCCCGGGTGTAGCAGGTGACGAAGAGTTGGCCGCGCCGGGCGTCGCTGAAGACGCCGAGGAAGGAGACGTTGGGGTATTGAAGTCCGATGGAGTGGGTGCTGCGGATGGGTTGAACGGTGGCTTTCCAGGGGAGGGCGAGTCCTTGGGCAAGGGCAAGGGCAGCCCGGATGCCGGAGAAGGAGCCCGGACCGACGCCGACACGAATTTCTGCGGGCGGTCGGGAAAAGGGGAGAACGGGAGCGAGGCAGGCCGGGAGTGCCGAGGAGGCACGCCCGGAAAAGTTGCCGGATTGAAGGGGGTGGCCGTGGAGGCAGAGGGCCCAGCTGCCGCCTTGGGGGGAGGAGGATTCGAGGCAGAGGATGGGGGCGGGGTCAGCCATGGGGGGTGACGGTGATGCGGCGAAGGTTGTCCTGGAGGTGGGCGAGGTGAATATTCAGGATTGGTACGACGCGGCAGATATTTTTCTGCTGCCCTCCTGGCGCGAAGGGATGCC
>JBDNCR010000024.1:0-10706 GCA_046719555.1 Verrucomicrobiia bacterium
GATAATGCTGATTTTCATGGCGCGTTATTTCGGTTGAGACAAAGCTTTCAGGATTTGATCCGTGATTGCTGCCACCAACGCATCCGTGGCTGGCGAGGCCGGAACCGTCGGCGCATGATCACGCATTGGGTTGGCCGGAGTCACCGGAGAAGCGCACCCGTGGCTACCACACAGGGTCTCCCAAGGATCCACCTCACACAGAGAAGCCGGCTTCAAATCAAAGCGGCTGTCTGGCAAACCCAACGACTTCTTGATGGCCAGAAGATCGTCCATCTTCTCGCACGGAATCGACGCCGCCCCCGGCAAAGACTGCGCCAAAATGCAGGTCCGACAGTAAGCATCCGTGATCTCCATCTTGAAATAGGCGTCCTCCACCGATTTCCCCCAGCAAATCAACCCGTGCAGCCCCATAATGATCGATTGATGCTTCGGGGCCAGAGGCCGAATCGACGCTGCCACCTCCGGCGAACCCGGCGTCTCATAAGGGGCCACCACCACCTGGCCCACGAACACCTCCAACTCCGGAATCAACCGTCCGGGAGGAGGTAACTGCTTGATCGCAAAGGCGCCCGCATGACACGGGTGGGCGTGACAGACCGAAAACGCCTCCGGCGTCGATTCATAAATGGCCAGATGCGTCGTGAACTCGCTCGACCGTTTCCACGTTCCCAAAATCTGATTCCCCTTCCCATCCACCAGCGAAATCATCTCCGGTGTCATGAACCCTTTACTCACCCCGGTCGGCGTCACCAAAAACCGGTCCGGACCCAGCCGACACGAGATATTGCCCCCGTTGCCATCGCAATATTCCCGCATCCAAATCCGCCGCCCAATCTCGCAGATCTCCCGCTTCAATTTCTCCGCCTCCGGCGAATGAAAGAGCGCCTGATCGGACGCCGCGCCCTTGGCCACCGCCGTCACCGAGGGAGCCGCCTCCGGATCAAAAACCAACTTCACCCCGGCCCCCACCAGCAGATCACGGGCTCCGGGGGTCACCTGCACATGCCGATTGTAACGAAACTCCTTGGCCCCAGTTTGAATCAAAGCAGCGGCATCCGTCTGAGAGAAGAGTTGAGAGGTCATGGGTTAGGCTCGGTTTCCTGATAAAAAATCTCATCCACCAGCGCGGCACAATACGCGTCCACCGGCGTCGGCCGCGGAAACGGACAAGCCGCTTCGCGGCCTTCGGAAATCGCAATCGTCTGGCCAACATCCGCCCCAAGGTCATCGTAAACCACAATCGAAAAACTGGTCCGCCTCTCCCCCCGACACGTCGCCGCCGTCCACGGCAGAGCCAGCAAAAGACGCTCCCCCCGAAATGCCGGGTGCCGCACCGACAGAGTGACCCGTCCAATCACCGTCCCCAGCCTCATACCGCCAAGCTCCTTTCCGGATCGACAATCCCCAGCACACTCCAGCGCGCCGGGCTCTGCTCATCTCCGACCAGTCGCCGCGCTTCCGACCCATCCGAAGTAATGATTACCCGCTGGTGCAACCCGGCCCCAAGCTGATCCAGCACCACCTGCGGATCACCATCCCCCTGGCCCATCCGGTCAATCGGCTGCGCAATCAACAGACGCCACCCCGTCAAGCTCTGGTGCTTGGTCGTGCTCGTCACGTAGCCCTGGATCACGGCCAGTCTCATCAGAAACGCTTCCTCCCCAGTCCCACCTCACGCGGAACCAACCAGGGCCTGCACACACTCGGTAACGTTCTCATCAATAAAGATTCAAATTTTGGACCATCACGCAACGCCGGGAACGCGTGAACGTCATCGGTGTGGTCACCCCCTCCCCGGTGGGAGTCGCGATCGAAAAAGAAAGAAAACCTTCCCCGCCCAGGCCCAGGCCCGTCATGCAGGGACCGTTCTTGATGAACAAGGTGGTGTCAATGTCCTGGGCCATCTGGGTTAGGTTTCGAATGTTCTGCGAATGCATTAAACCCGTGTGTTTGTAGCCATGCTCCGCCTCAATCGCCGCCGCAATCGCCGACTCCGTGTCCCGCACCCGAACAATCGGAATAAACGGCATCATTTGCTCCTCTTGCACAAACAGATGGTCGGCACCCGTCTCACCAAAAAGCAGCTGACAGCCCGTCGGCGCCCGCACTCCAATCGATTCCGCCAAGACCGACGCGTCCGCTCCCACCAACTTCTTGTTCAAAACCGGATGCGGACATCCCCCACCTTGGCCTTCCGGAAAAGAGAACGCCACCTTCGTCAGCGCATCCACCTGACCCGAACTAAGCCGGAGGGCCCCCGCGGTCGAAAGCTCCTTCATCAAGGCCTCAGCCACCGACTCGACGACAAAAACCTCCTTCTCCCCAATGCACAACAAATTGTTATCATACGACGCCCCCTGAATGATGGACCGCGCCGCCTGGGCCAAATCAGCCGTCTCATCCACCACCACCGGCGGGTTCCCCGGCCCCGCACAAATCGCCCGTTTACCGGTTTTCATCGCGGCCTGCACCACCGCCGGGCCTCCCGTGACACAGAGCAGCTTCACCGCCGAAGCCTCGCATAGCTCCTTGAACGTCTCCAGGGACGGCTTGCGAACCAGGGCCAGAAGATCGCTAATACCGGTCTCCTTGAAAATCGCCTCATTATAAGCTCGGACCGCCGTCGCCGCGCAGGCCGCCGCAGAAGGATGTGTGTTGAACACCACGCTGTTGCCCGCCGCAATCATGTTGATCGCGTTACCCGTCAGCGTCGGCACCGAATGCGTGGAAGGCGTAATGGCCCCAATCACCCCCCAGGGCGCAAAATCAATCACTGTCAGGCCAAAATCTCCAGAGAAGGCCATCCGCTCCAGCATCTCCACGCCCGGAACCAAATCCCCACAGATCCGGAGCTTCTCGATCTTATGGTCCAGCCGGCCAATTCGCGTTTCCGCAAACTCCAGTTTGCCCCACTCCTCCGCATGGCGGACGCAGAGACGGCGGATGGCGGCAATGGCCTTCTTCCGAGCCGTCACGCCCGCCGCCCGCAGCTTCTGAAACGACGTCTCGGCCGCCGCCACCGCATCGGGCATGGCATCATAAACGCCAAACCCATCGCGCGTTCCGGCCGGTCCAGCCGGAGACTCCACCTTCTGCAGTTGGGCCAGAACATCGGCCACGACACGGGCTATGAGTTGTTCGTTCACAGATCAGCTCGCCGAATAAATTTTTTTCTTCTTCAGATCGACCGCGTCGACAATCCCAATCACCACGGCGTCCACCGGAAGATCCTTGTTCTCCGTACCAAGCCGAGCGGAGCTGCCCTGAACCACCAACACCAATTCCCCCTCTCCCGCGCCGAGTTGATCGACGGCCACCAAGGTATTGGACCCGGCCCGCAGCGTCTCCGCCTCGGGCGAGTCCACCACCATCGGACGAACAAAGAGCAATTTGCTCCCCGTCATCTTCGAGGTCTTCTTGGTCGCGACCACGCTGCCTTCAACTCGGGCCAGGATCATGCCGGTGGATGGAATTACTTGGCCTTGGGCAGGATCACCGCCAGGTCTTCCTGGGGTCGCGCAATCACGCTGACCGAGACGATTTCGCCCAGGCTCTGCGCGGCGGCTTTGCCCGCTTCCGTCGCCGCCTTGACCGCAGCCACATCGCCGGTCACCACGCAGGTGACCATGGCATTGCCGACCTGCGTCATCGGCCCGACCAACTCCACGTTGGCAGATTTAAGCATGGCGTCCGTCGCCTCAACGAGGGCGACCAGGCCGCGGGTTTCGATCATTCCAATGGCTTGTTGCATCATAGTTCGCTTTCTAGGTGGTGAGTTCAGGGTTCGGGGTCAAATTCGAGGCCAGGTAAGCCCAAGCGTTCCGGGCAATGACCAGCTCTTCGCAGGTCGGAATCACCCGAACCTCAACGGTCGAGTCCTGGGTTGAAATCAAGGCCTCCTGCCCAATCGCCTCCTCATTGGCTTTGGGATCCAGTTTGAGACCAATAAAGTCCAAATTCCGGCAGATCGCCGTCCGCACGTCCGCATTGTTCTCCCCAATGCCCGCCGTAAACACTAGGAGGTCCAGACCATTCAACGCCACCAGAAATCGGCCAAGATACCCTCGGACCGCGTTGACAAAAACCGCCAGCGCCACCCGAGCACTCTCACTGCCCGATGCCGCAGCCGCCTTAACATCCCGCCAATCCCCCGAGTCGGTCCCCGCCATTCCACGCAGTCCGGCTTGACGGCTCAACGCCTTCTCCAAAGCTTCCCAACCCAGGCCGCAATCGCGCGCAAGATACAGCGCCGCAAACAAATCAAAGTCCCCCACCCGATTGTTCTGGGGCAAACCACTCTGCGGCGTCATCCCCCACGAGGAATCCACCGCCCGCCCGTCCAGGATGGCCGCCAGCGATGAACTGCCTCCCAGATGACACGTGATCACCTTGCGGGCCGCCGGATTCAATTGAAGCGCCCGCTCCGAAACAAACCGATGACTGGCCCCATGAAATCCATACCGCCGGATGCCATATTCCCGCTCCCAAGCCAACGGAACTGGATACCGATATTGCTCCGGTCCCAGATGATCAAAGAAAGCGGTCTCAAACGTCCCGATACATGGGATCTCCGGATAAAGACGCCGAAACGTTCGCACGGCCTCCACATACGGCGGATTATGCGCGGGCAACAGGGTGTAGAGCGCTTCCATCGCCGCCAAAACCGGCTCGTCCAGCACCCGCGTGCCACTAACCCCCTTGGCCATCACCGGCTTGAACCCGATGGCGTCCAGATCTCCCAGGGCCATCCCCACTTCCGCTTCAATCCGTTCCCCCGCCCAGCCAATCGCCGCCGCATAATCCGGAAAAACTCCGCTCCCCTTCTCCACCGGCTCATCGCCCACCGCAAAACGACACGGCGACTCGGCCGCTCCAATCCGCTCCACCCCACCCGAGGCCAGCAGCCGTTCCTCCGGCATGGCATAAAGCCGGAACTTGAACGACGTGCTGCCAATGTTGGCGACCAGTATGGTTCCCCGCGCGGACATGGAGACAGCCGTTGCCAGGTTATTTCCCAGCCGGTTTCTTCTCGTGCAGGAACTTCCCCAGGGTCGGGAGATCCGCGTGAGGCCGCGGAATCACGTGGACCGCCACCACTTCCCCGATGGCCGCCGCCGCCGTCGATCCCGCTTCGACCGCAGCTTTCACTGCCGCAACATCCCCACGGATAAAGGTGCTCACGTATCCCGAGCCAACCTTCTCCCAACCGAGGAGTTCAATATTCGCCGCTTTGCTCATGGCATCCGTCGCTTCAAACGCAGCGACGAGGCCTTTCGTTTCAATCATTCCAAGTGCTTGTCCAGGCATGGTGTGTTCCAGGTTAGGGGTGGTTCCTCAGGAGGTGTAAAACTTCAGAAGATCAGGACTGGGCCGCGCAATCACGTGAGCCGCAACCAGGTTACCGACCCGATTGGCAGCCTCCTTGCCCGCATCCACGGCAGCCTTCACGCTGCCGACATCGCCCTGCACAATGGTGGTGATCAGGGCTCCCCCAATGGGGATCGATTTGATCAGTTTGACATTAGCGGCTTTCACCATGGCGTCACTGGCTTCCACCAGGCCGACATAGCCGCGCGTTTCGATGAGTCCGATGGCTTCACTCATAAGGATGGCTTTGGGTTTTCTTGGGTTAGGTTTCTTCCGGCACTCACCGGATCAATTCAACATGAGTCGCCTGCTCCAGACCGCAGGCATTGGCCTCGTCCGTATCAATGTGCACCTCAAGTTTAAAGCTCTTGTCGACCCGCACCAACAGGTCCTCGAAGGTGGTCGTGCATCGGTCGGAGACGACCCTCATCTTCATCAAATCCAGATGTTTCACCCGATAGTACTCGGCATCCGCTGGACTCATGTGAACATGCCGCGCCGCGCGGATAATCCCGTTCTTCATCTCCAACATCCCCGCCGGCCCCATCACATAGCCTCCCGGCGTCCCCTCAATATCCCCAGAAGCCCGAACCGGAACCTCAATCCCTAGCTGCACCGCGTCCGTAAACGCCAATTCAATCTGGGTCAGGTTGCGGCACGGCCCAAGAATCCGCAGATTCGGAATGATCCGCCGACGCGGACCAACCAAGGTCACCGTTTGCTTGGACGCAAACTGCCCCTCCTGATAAAGCCACTTGTGAACTTCAAGCTGGGCCCCCGGCCCAAACAAAATCTCCAGCCCCTCTTGCGTCACATGCATGTGACGAGCCGAACTATTCACCACCAACTCAGGACCACCGCCCGGCTGGAACCCCGCCGCTTCCTCCGTCAAATGCCGCGCCAAAGCCTGGCGAACCAGCTTCTCAATCAGATCGCGGTTGGGGGAAAGCGCGGTCATTTATATGATTGAGGTGAATCATATAAATCCGCTTCGATCGGTCAAGGTTTTCTTTTTACTTTTTTCCTCAGCGCCCCCTTCCCCGCCCCTCTTGCCCCCACCAATACCCTCCGCCTGATCTCATCCTGCCGTCGCGCCATCCGCGCAAAGCCCGCTTCCGACCCATCCTCCTCCCCGCAAAGATGAAGTAACCCATGACAAATGTAGGTCAGAACTTCTTCATGCAAGTCCAGCCCACGCCCCTTCCGTTGACGCTCCGCCACCGCCGGACAGACCACCAGTTCTCCATGGGCAAAGGTAATCACATCGGTCATCGACCCATCGCCGCAAAAACGGCCATGCACCTTTCCACTCATGGCCGGGGAGACCAAAACAATCTCGATTCGGTTGATTTCCGGATTCCACTCGGCTCTCAAGCAGTCTAGGGCCCGGGCCGTTTCCCTCTCCAGCCGACCCAAATCGAGCTGAAACTTGCGTTGCCGATCGACGATTTCCACGTGCGGTATCCCCGGCACGTTTTCAACCGCCTTCCGCTTATTCCGACTTTTTCGGATACTCGACACGGGCATGGAGCATATTCTTCAGCGTAAAACAAAACCGCTCGGTGATCGCCGCCAGCTCATTGAACGTCAAGTGGGAGTCGTCAAGCTGACCATCCTCCACCCGCTCCCGCACAATCTCGCGAACCAGATTATCCACCTTCAGCGCCGTCGGATTTTTCAGTGAACGAGAGGCACTTTCAATGGAATCCGCCAAACTGACAATCGCAGCCTCCTTAAACTGCGGTTTCGGACCCGGATAGCGGAAAGACTCCTCTTCCACATCGGGAACATCGTCTTCTCGCAACCCAAGAAGTTTACCGCCAGCCCGAGCGTCCGCCGCCTCCTGCAAGGCCCTCTTGTAAAAATAGTAGACCAGCGAATCGCCATGATGCTGCTGGATCACATCCACAATCGGTTTGCGGAGCCGATATTTTAAAGCCAAATCGACCCCATCTTTCACATGGGCAATAATGATCAGCGCACTCATCGAGGGCGTCAGGGCATCGTGAGGGTTCCCTTCCTGATGGATGTTTTCGACAAAGTAGTTCGGTTTGGAAAGTTTGCCGATGTCGTGAAAATAGGAGGAGACGCGGCACTGCGTCGTATTGGCTCCGATGCTTTCCGCCGCCGCCTCCGCCAACGTCGCCACCATCAAACTATGTTGGTAGGTTCCCGGAGCTTCGATCATCATCCGGCGGAGAAGCGGATGATTGAGATCCGTCAACTCCACCCACGAAATATCCGTGATTCGGTCAAAGAGCCACTCAAAGATGGGAAGAATCGCGCTCACCACCAGGGCCGTTCCCACCCCCAAAAGAACCGCCCAGGACGATTGCACCAGAAGAAAGACCAATTCAAACCGCTTCAAGCTTCCGAGCAGCAGCGCACAGAGAAGACCCACCACCCCAACCGCAACCCCGGCCATTAGCAAATCGGACCGACGGCGGATTCGACGGGTAAAGTAGGATGCGGCAAAGGCCGGCAACAGGTTCGCCAGCAAGAATTCCGGAGACGGGTCAATGAACAGGTTGCCCAAAAGACCCAAAAACAATCCAACGATCAGACCCGCATGGGGCGCAATCAGAATACTCACCAACATCGGGGCAAACGCCGCCGGAACAATCAACTGGGCTGGAGCCACATCGTAGATGTGGATCACGTCGCTGTAGAGATAGAGAAACTTGTTCGCCGCAAGATTGACCAAAACACTGCCGAGCAGAAGCAACAGCAGATGATTACTACGCCAGGCCTCCGGAACCCGAAAAGGCACCACCGAGCAAAAAACCAACATGAACAGCGCGGTAAAAACGAACACTTGTTCCGCTGCCAGCGAACTGCCCCAAAGACCCAGCCGGGCAAAAGCCACCGCTGCCAGAACCAAGAGAATCACCCGGACCGGCACGCTGTCCTCCAACCAGGCCGATAACGTTCCCTCGCTGGACGCAACTTTCCGACGGAATTTCCCCGAAGAGAGCCCTTCCCGGACCAGAGCCCAACGCTTGAACCAACCGGTCATAGGGTCATGCTGGTCTGCTTGACTCCCCGGTGATGGCGATAGGCATCCACAATGGCAGCGACAAGTTCATGTCGGACAATGTCCGGATTCTCAAACCGCTGAAAATAAATGGCCGGCACCTCCGACAGCGCCTGCACCGCCTCCACCAGCCCCGATTTCCGATTGTGAGGCAAATCGACCTGGGTCGGGTCACCCGTCACCACGCACCGGGAATCAGGCCCTAACCTCGTCAAAAACATGAACATCTGTTCCGTCGTCGCGTTCTGAGCCTCGTCCAAAATAATAAACGCATGCTTCAACGTCCGTCCTCGCATGTAGGCCAACGGCGCAATTTCAATAATCCCCTTGTCCATCGCGCGTTGGATCTCCTCAACCTCCAACATCTCGTAAAGCGCGTCGTAAAGCGGTCGAAGATAAGGAAACAGCTTCTCCTGGAGGTCCCCCGGCAGAAACCCAAGCGCCTCCCCGGCCTCCACCGCCGGTCGGGTCAGAATGATCCGGGTCACCTCCTCATTCTTCAAAGCCGCCACCGCCATCGCCATGGCCAAAAAGGTCTTGCCCGTCCCCGCTGGACCAATGCCAAACACCAAGTCGTGCTTTCGAATCGCATCAATGTAACTCTTCTGCGTCTGCGTTTTCGGAACCACCGGCGGTTTCTTCGGCGAGGTTTGAATCCTCGAATCCCAAAGCTCCTCAAGCCGCAACCCGTTGTTCTTGGCCACCGCTCCCAGAGAATATCGAAACTCCTGCCGCCGAATCTTCACCCCTTTCTGCCCCGCCAGATGAAGCTGCTGAAAAAGTTTCTGGGTCTTGGCCACCCCATCTTCATCCCCCTCAATCTTCAGCCAGCCATCCCGGCTGGTCAGACTCACCTTAAAGGCTTGTTCAACTTCCCGGAGCAAATTTTCATCTCCAGCATAAAGATTCGAAAGGGCACGGGCATTCTCAAAGTTCAAGGTCTCACTGTGGGCCATTGCCCCGCAGGCTAGGGGGCGGCTCCAAACGTGTCAAACCGGGCTCAGCCCCTCTCCATACACCGCTAACACCCCCCAAGCGGCCCTGGCCATCCGTTAACTCCGCTCCCCATACAACATCGCTTCACGTGACCAGGTCCGAAAACCAGCCCGCCCCAAAAACGCCTCCAACGCTTCCGGCCTCTGCTCCGGCTTCGGCCCTGGATGGGTCTCAATGGCAACCCGTTGAATCCGACGCAGCACTCCAGGATCCGCTCCATAAAGAATCTCATACTCCGACCCTTCGCAGTCCAACTTCAACAAATCACACCGCTCCACACCCTCCTGCTCCAAAAGCGCCTCCAACGTCAAACTCGGCACCTGTTCCTCCTTCACCACCTCGGCACTCCAATCCGGACGATAACTTGACTGATCAAAAATCGTTGCCGCCGTCGTGAACACCTCCGTCGCGTCAAACCGGAGCGTGATCCCGTTCCCATGCCCGGCCAACGCCAAATGCAACGCCTTGGCGGCAGCGTCCGGGTTCCCCTCCAGAAGTCTCACCAGCCGCGCGTGGTTCTCCCGAATTGGCTCCACCGCCACCACCCTCGCCATCGGAAATTTTTGCACCGCAAACAACGTAAAAAAACCAATGTTCGCCCCCACATCAATCACCCTCCGGATCGTCCCCGGATCAACCCCCTTCCAACACTCCGGCCAATACACCTGCTGCACAAACACCTCTTTAAACTCGGCAAAGCGATGAGGCGGAACAGCCAACCGGAATCCGCGCCGGGTAAGGTACTCGACATCGGCCCCCGCCCGCCCCGCGTGGAAATGTTTGTGAGCGAAATAGGTTTCCCAATTTTTGATATTGGCAATAAGGTTGGCGTAGCGCGTTAACGACATCGAACCTCCACCCTAAACCGCGGTCTGCCCCCCATTCAAGCCACAGGAACCAACCCCGCCCCTCATTTTCCCATTTCGCCTTCCACCTTTTCCCATTAGAAACACAACCGCGTGCTTCTCGAAATCTCCAACCTTTGCGTCTACTTCCCCATCACCGGAGGACTGCTCCAACGCCAAACCGGCTGGATCAAAGCCGTCGATGGAGTCTCCTTCTCCGTTCCCAAAGGAGCCGCCGTCGGACTCGTCGGAGAAAGCGGCAGCGGAAAATCCACCACCGGCAAAGCCATCATCCGCCTGGCTCCCATTACCTCGGGCACCATCCGCTTCGACGGTCTCGACCTGCCCACCCTCGACCCCGCCTCCTTCCTCCCCATCCGCAAACGGATCCAAATGATCTTTCAGGACCCCTTCAACTCGCTCAACCCCCGAATGCGGGTCGAGGACATCATCGCTGAGCCCCT